>JAGBNT010000058.1 GCA_017634255.1 Lachnospiraceae bacterium | reverse complement strand
GTTCTTAAAAATGAAGAAAAAAATGCTTGACGTGGGAACGCCCTTGACATATAATTCTTAAGTGTTCGAAGGGAGGTCGGTTCAAGGTTATGTCTAATGTTATCGTTAAGGAAAACGAGTCTCTTGACAGCGCACTGCGCAGATTTAAAAGAAATTGCGCAAAGGCTGGAATACAGCAGGAGATACGTAAGAGAGAGCATTACGAAAAACCCAGCGTAAGACGCAAGAAAAAGTCTGAAGCTGCTCGTAAGCGTAAGTATAAATAAGCCAAGGTCTAAAAGCCCCGGGAAACACACCGGGGCTTTTTTGTTTTATGTGCACTCGCGCGTCAGAAATGTGTTGCATAAATGCAACCGCGCCCGGCGCGAGAATGTCGCAAGCGACATTCTTTTTTAAATTATGAAAAAGCAGGATATTTACCTATTGGCGGCTGTAATGACGGCAGCGGCGATAATATGGATACTTATGAGGGTCTTTTCGGGAGAGGCATCTACCGTCGAGGTAAGCGTTGACGGGGAGGTTATCGGAGAATATCCCATAGACGAGCAAAGGGAAATAGACATCACGGGGGCTGAGGGAGGCACAAATCTGCTGGTGATAAAGGAAGGAAGAGCGGATATAAGGCAGGCTGATTGTCCGGACAAGCTTTGTGTGCACCAGGCGCCCATATCCCGGGAGGGAGAAACCTTAGTCTGCCTGCCGCACAGAGTAGTTGTAACGGTCAGGAGCAAAAGAAAGGCTGAATACGATGCGCTTACCCGTTAAAAGGATAGCTCTGGGAGGGTGCCTGACGGCGCTTTGCCTCATCCTTTCCTATGTCGAAAGCCGTATACCTTTTTTTTTCGGTGTTCCGGGAATGAAGCTCGGGCTTACAAATCTGGTGGTGGTTTTTGCGCTGTATACTGGGAGCCTTTCTGAAAACCAATTTACCCAATCTGCACGCCCCCACTTTGCGTGGCTTATAAATATAATGAGAATATTGATAGCCGGCTTTATGTTCGGCAATCCATTCAGCATTATATACAGCCTGGCGGGAGGAATATTGAGCCTTGCGGTAATGAGCCTGTTAAAAAAGAGAGGAAGCTTTGGCATAACGGGGGTCAGCGTCGCCGGCGGGTGCTCCCATAATATCGGTCAGCTCATTGTTGCAGCTTTGGCGGTTGAGAGCTACAACGTCTTTTTCTATCTCCCGCCGCTGTTGATAAGCGGGGCGGTAACCGGCTTTATCATAGGAGCGGTCGCGATGCCGGTCGTAGGGCGATTAAAGGGCGTGTTTAAGGAGGATTAAATTGATAGGATTTTTAAAGGGTACGGTGGAATTTGTCACGGAGGATACGCTGCTTATAGACGTAAGCGGCGTGGGCTTTGAGCTTAAGATATCCACCTCTACTGCCAGTGCGCTGCCGGCCATCGGGAGTCCGGTCACCGTATACACTCATCTTGCCGTTAAGGAGGACGATATGACATTATACGGCTTTTTGAGGCGGGAGGAGCTGGAGCTTTTTAAGATACTGATAACCGTAAGCGGGGTTGGACCCAAGAGCGCTCAGGGTATACTCGGAGTCCTGACTCCGGACGATCTGCGCTTTGCAATAATGAGCGGGGACGCAAAGTCCATATCCAGAGCGCCGGGAGTTGGAAGCCGCACAGCCCAGAGGATAATCCTGGATCTTAAGGCAAAGATCGCGGATATGGATATTTCGGCTCTGGATAAGGCAGCGGGGGCGCTTGAAGGGGTATCGCCCGCAGGAGAGGCACAAAATATGAGGGATGAGGCAGTGGAGGCACTGACGGCACTGGGGTATTCCGCAACCGAGGCATATAAGGCGGTCAAGGCTGCGGACAACGGAGAATTTACCGATCCCCAGGCACTCTTAAAAGAAGCTTTGAAGAGGATGCTGTAGGAGGGATGACCTTGAATAAAAGGGTGATCGAGACAAATATTATAGAGGATGACACCAAGCTGGAGGGGTCACTGCGACCCAAGAGGCTTTCGGAATATATCGGTCAGGAGAAGGTTAAGAGCAAGCTTAAGATCAGCATTGAAGCTGCGAGGGCGAGAGGCGAAGCCTTAGACCACGTGCTCTTCTACGGACCTCCTGGACTTGGAAAGACCACTCTTGCGGGAATAATCGCCGAAGAGATGGGGGTTAACATGAAGATAACCAGCGGTCCCGCCATCGAAAAGCCGGGAGAGCTGGCTGCTATCTTAAATAACCTTCAGGAGGGCGACCTCCTCTTTATTGACGAGATACACCGCTTAAACCGCCAGGTTGAGGAGGTGCTATATCCCGCCATGGAGGACTTTGCCATAGATATAATGATAGGCAAGGGACCTACGGCGAGGTCGCTGCGCCTTGACCTGCCGCATTTTACCTTAGTCGGTGCCACGACCCGGGCAGGAAGCCTTTCCGCGCCCCTTCGTGACCGCTTCGGGGTCATCGACCACATGGAGTTTTACACGGTAGAGGAGCTTAAGACCATAATCATGCAGTCGGCAGGGATACTGGGCGTAAAAATTGACGAAAAGGGAGCCCTGGAAATGGGGAGGCGCTCCCGGGGTACGCCGAGAATAGCCAACAGGCTATTAAAGCGGGTCAGGGATTACGCACAGATAAAGGCAGAGGGGGAGATAGACGAGGAGGTTGCCCAGGCTGCCCTTGATATGCTGGAGGTGGACAAGTACGGTCTGGACAAGGTGGACAGGCTCATACTCGAGACGATAATAGAAAAATTCGACGGCGGACCGGTGGGACTTGATACGCTGTCCGCCGCTATAGGAGAGGATTCCGGCACTATAGAGGATGTCTATGAACCCTTTTTGATAAAGAATGGCTTCATTAACCGCACACCGAAGGGGAGGGTGGCGACGGACCTGGCATTTAAGCATATGAGCAGGCTGTTTAACTGAGCTGAAAAGAGATCGCCTTAGTTATGTAAACCATACATGAGGGCTGTGAGATAGACTGAATTATGTAAACTACACTTGAAAACGGGATAGATAGAATTATGTAAACTAATCCCGTTGCTTGTATAAAAAGCGGATTTGTTATAGAATATATAAGATATAACATGGTTATGGCATTTCGGAGGGACTATGGCTGACAAGACGGATACCGAGGTTGTTATAGGCGGTAAGGTGCTTACCTTAAGGGGCTCCGAAAGTGAGGAGTACCTGCAGAGGGTTGCAGCGTATATAAATGGTAAAATTGCCGAATATTCAAAGATAGAATCCTATATCAGGCAGAGTGCCGATCTTCAGAGCATCCTGCTGGAGCTTAATATTGCCGACGATTACTTCAAGGCAAAGAAGCAGCTGGAAATACTTCAGGAGGAGCTTGATAACAAGGATAAGGAGCTCTACGACGCAAAGCACAATCTGATAACGACACAGATAAAGCTAAAAAGTATGGATGAGACCTTAAGGGAGCTGCAAAAAGAGAATAACGAAAACCAGAAAAAGATAATAAAGCTTGAAACAAAGCTGGGGATTTCCAATTCCATAGATGAAGCGCGGTCGGAAACGCGCAACAACAGTAAAAAATAATGGTCGAGCTTTTGTCCCCCGCGGGGGATATAAACTCCATGTACGCTGCTTTTGCAGGCGGAGCGGATGCCGTTTATGCCGGTGCTGACGAATTTTCAGCCCGTGCGTATTCGGCTAATTTTGATACCGCGGGGATGGTAGCGGCAATAGATTACGCCCATATTCTAGGTAAGAAGCTCTATCTTACCTTAAATATCCTGATGAAGGAGAAGGAGCTTGAAAGGCTCAATGAATTTATAGAGCCCTTTTACAGGGCGGGTCTCGACGGCTGCATAGTTCAGGATCTCGGAGCTGCAGGCATATTGCTTAAGAATTTTCCCAGAATGGAGGTCCACGGGAGCACCCAGCTGTCCATTGCAAATGTCTACGGGGCAAGATACTGTGAAAAAAAGGGCATGACCAGGGTTGTGACCGCCAGGGAGCTAAGTCTGGAGGAGATAAAAAACATAAGGAAAAATTCAGGGATAGAGATAGAGGTTTTTATACACGGGGCTATGTGCTACTCATATTCTGGCTTCTGCCTATTCAGCTCCTTCTTAGGAGGCAGGAGCGGTAATAGGGGGCGCTGCGCCGGTCCCTGCAGACAGCCCTACCGGACGGGGAAGGGGAGGGAGGAATATCTTCTTTCCATGAAGGATATGTGTACATTAGACATACTGCCAGGGATAATAGAGGCTGGGGTCAGTTCCCTTAAGATAGAGGGTAGGATGAAGGCGCCGGAATATGTTTACGCAGTGACCAGCATGTACAGGAAATATATCGACAGGTATTACAGCGGGAACTATGAGGGGAAAGGGACGGATTTGAGTTATGTAAACCAATCTGACAGGAACTACACGAACCAATCTGAGGCTAGGTTGAGTTATGTAAACTCGTCCGACCTCGATACCCTTGTCAATCTCTATTCGAGAGGGGGCTTGAGTCACGGTTATTATGAGAAGCATAACGGGACGGACATGGTGACCTATGAAAAGGGAGCCTATAAAACAGACTATGCCGATACCTTTATCCCTAAGCCTCCTAAGGCGGGGATAAGGGGAGAGTGTCTGCTAAGGGCGGGAGAGCCGGCTTTATTAAGCGTTAGTCTCGGCAGGAAACATATAACACAACAGGGCGGCATTGTGCAGGTCGCCAGAAGCAGAGCCATGTCGGCTAAGGATGTGGAAGACAGGCTTAAAAAGACCGGAGAAACAGAGTTTGAGTTTTTGGAGCTCAAGGTAAATATCGAAGGCGATGTATTCATACCCAACGGAGCGATAAACGAGCTTAAAAGAGAGACCATAAATAAGCTTAAAAAGGAGCTGTTAAGTGAATATAGGCGTTCTTTGTGAGCGGGAGGGACTCGCCGGGAAAATAGCTGCCCTTGGGACAGCGGACTATATATATTCTTATGAGTTTCCCTTATGTTCCGGGAAAGGGGCGCAAAAATGGATACAGCTTATGCCCCATGTATTCAGGAAGGGCACTGAAATCCATATAGACAGCCGTGCAGACGGGGTACTGATAAGAAATACGGATGAGCTGGGCTATATCCTTGAGCAGGGCTTAAGTAAGGAGATAGTTGCGGACTGCGGAGTTTATACTATGAATGCCGGAGCGGTAAGAGAGCTAATGGAGGACGGGGTCACTCGCACAACCTATCCGCTGGAGCTTAATTTTAAGGAGCTGGCTGAAAGGGGATATCCGGAGAGCTCGGAGCTTATCGTATACGGCAGGGCGGGACTTATGATCAGTGCTAACTGCGTCTACAAGGACAGCAGGAAGAAATGTGCACATACAGGCGGAAGAGAGGATAACCCGGCTGCAGGGCGCGGACAATTTTATGTAAACTTAAAAGACAGGAAAAACACTGACTTTCCCGTGCTCTGTGACTGCAGATACTGTTACAACGTGATCTATAATTCGGTGCCGACCTCGCTGCATAAGGCAATGGACAGGGTTTGCGAGCTTAACCCCCATACCCTGCGTCTGGATTTTACAGATGAGGACTATAAGAGTGCGGCAGCGATACTTGAATATTATGTAAACTTAATCAGGGATTGTCAGGTGCCGCTCTTACGAGAAGGTAAGAGGGATAAGGCAGCGCCGGGGAAAGCGGCTCCGGAGATTTTAAACAGCTTTACCTACGGTCATTTTAAAAACGCAGTGGAGTAGCCTTTAAGCAATGAATACGGTCATCACGGCACTGAGCCGCTATGCTCTGCCGTTTTTTATGGCATTTTATGCCTTTAACAGCTTTGCCGCAGCCGGAGTCAGACCGGACGAGCGCAAGGGCTTTTATATAATGCAGAATATCTTCATGGTGCTTATCCATGTGCTGGGTTATTTCGTGCTTTCGCTGGAAAAGGACAATATGCAGCTAATGGTCCTATGTGCCCTGCAGGAGATATTGTTTTTTGCAGTGATCCTCATATACAGGCTGGTATATAAGAGGGCGGTGCTGCTTGTCACGAATAATATGTGCCTGTTTCTCGCGGTAAGCTTCGTAATCCTGACCCGCCTGTCGCCGGAAAAGGCGGTGAAGCAGTTTTTTATAGTTGCGGTCAGCCTGGTACTGACCAGCCTTATCCCCCTTTTTACAAAGAGGCTAAAGCTCCTTAAGCGCTATGCGCTCATACCCGGTATCGCCGGAGCTGTTGTTTTATTCATAGTTTTTATCGCCGGAGCTGTGACCTTCGGCTCAAAGATCAGCTACACCATTTTCGGCATTACCTTCCAGCCCTCGGAATTTATAAAGCTTTCCTTTATACTTTCCATGGCGGGTATCCTTTCTCCGACAGACGAGGAGGAAGAGGATGAATATTTTGACTATACGAGGTACACTCCGGAGCTTAAAAATATTCTTATCTCTGCCGCGATCGCTGCAGTCCATGTTGTGATCCTCGTAATATCAAGGGATCTGGGGGCGGCTCTTATATTTTTCATCATGTATATCGCAATAATCTTTGTTTCCACGCATAATCCGCTGTATGTCGGGGCAGGTGCCCTGGCGGGGAGCTTTGGAGCCGTTCTGGGCTATAAGCTTTTTTCCCATGTGCGTACAAGAGTAATCGCATGGAGGGACCCATACAGTGTTATCGATGGTCAGGGCTACCAGATAGCCCAGTCCCTCTTCGCGATTGGCACCGGAAGCTGGTTCGGCATGGGGCTTACCAAGGGCTCCCCGAATAAGATACCCGTGGTAGAGGCGGATTTTGTATTCAGCGCCATAGGAGAGGAATTTGGAGCCATCTTCGGTATCTGCCTCATATTGGTCTGCATAAGTACTTTTTTGATGTTCATGAATACTGCGATGCGATGCAGCGATATTTTTTTCAGACTGCTGACCCTGGGCTGTGCAGTAAATTATGGCTTTCAGATACTGCTAAACGTGGGCGGGGCGACTAAATTCATACCGTTGACCGGAGTTACCCTTCCGCTAATAAGCTACGGCGGCTCCTCAATGCTGGTGACACTTACGATGTTCGCGCTGGTACAGGGAGTGTGTCTGATAAAAAAGTAATGCTGCCTCCGACAGGATGCGCGGGAAATACTTTGAACAGAGTTTTCTTAGGGAAAATATATGGAGAGAAAAACACAGCGGATTGATGACAGCCTTACAGAAGAGGAGCTCCTTGCAATAGAGGCAAGGCGCAGGCGCAGGAGAAGAGCCAACAGAGAGATGAACATTATCGTCATTTTCTTTTCGTCGGCACTTGCCCTGATGCTCATTTTTATGTCCTACTACGTCTATGCGCGGGCCCCTAAGGAAATTACCAGCTCCTATAACCCCAGGCAGAAGAATTTAGAGCAGAGGGTCATAAGGGGCAAGATATTTGCTTCCGACGGGGAGGTACTGGCTGAGCAGGCTATGGACGGGGATAAAGAGGTGCGCTATTATCCGGAGCATGAGCTTTACGCCCATGCTGTCGGCTTCTCGACCCACGGGGTTCAGGGGATGGAAAGACTTGCAAATATAAGCCTTCTGACCTCCAATGCCCCTGTAAAGGAAAGGCTGGAAAAGGAGATGGAGGGGGCGCGTAACTATGGAGACTACGTCTATACAACCTTTGAACCGAGTCTGCAGAAGGCGGCGTACGATGCGCTGGGAGTATATAAGGGTGCGGTAGCGGTGATGGAGGTCAGGACGGGGAAGATACTTGCGATGGTATCGAAGCCGGATTTCGACCCCAACGATATAGACGTGCACTGGGACAGGATAAGCGCTGATACAGTCAATTCGCCGCTGGTAAACAGGGTGACGCAGGGGCTCTACCCTCCGGGCTCCACCTTTAAGATAGCCACGCTTCTGGAATATATCAGGGAAAACCCTGAGACCTACGAGGACTACTATTTTAACTGCAAAGGAAGCTTTACTTACGGGGATTCGAGCGTGTCCTGCTTTCATGGAAATGTGCACGGAAAAGTGGGAATACACAAATCCTTTGAAAAATCCTGCAATTCCTCCTTTGCGAATATCTGCACCCTGCTGGATCTTAAGAAGATGGGGCGGAATGTGAAGAAGCTTCTTTTTAATGAGGAGCTGCCTGTGGATTATACCCATAAGGACAGCCAGTACGTGCTGAGCGAGTCACCGACCGATGAGGAGCTGCTGCAGACCTCCATAGGGCAGGGAAAGACGCTGATAACCCCGATGCATCTTCTGCTGATAACCGCAGCCATTGCCAATGACGGAGTTTTGATGACACCCTATGAGATTGAGAGGATAACCAATTACCGGGGAGATGATGTGCAGGTCTTTTCTCCCAAGGCTTACGGGATGCTCATGAGCGCCGAAGAGGCGGGGATAATGAAAAACTTCATGACGGGAGTGGTGGAAAACGGGGGAACGGGACGCGCCCTGGCAGGCTTAAGCTACAGCGCAGCCGGAAAAACAGGATCGGCAGAGTACGGAAATGTAAAGGGTAATTCCCACGCCTGGTTCACCGGATTTTCTAACGTCGAGTCTCCTGATATAGCCGTAACCGTCATAGTCGAGGGAGCCGGAAGCGGGGGAGAGTACGCCGTTCCCATTGCAAAAAGGATATTTGATGTTTATTATAGTAAGGGACTGCCGCAATAGCGGTCGGCGCGCAGTAAACGCCAAAACAAAATGAGCTTTGCCGTTTACTGAATAATAAATGATTAAAAGGGGAAGCCTTGAAGATATGGAAAAACAGAGAAATGCAGTAGACCGGTTTTTAAAAGGTCTGGTTGAAAAGTATTTTTACGAGTTGGCGGCAGCTGTAATACTGCTCTTTTCGATAGCAATAACCATTAAGCTTGCGACCTTTAAATTCAACGGCAGCTATATATCAGGGGATTTCAATAATTATCTTCTGGCGTGGATAACGCAGTACCGACAGCTTGGCATAGTAGATGGGCTGGCTTCCCGGGTGGGAAACTATTATGTGCCCTACAATCTCTATCTGGCGCTCCTTTCGGTCCTGCCCGTGGACGAGGGAATAGGCATATCCTTTTTATCCTGCCTTTTTGAGTATATAGCCGTCATCTATGTGTATAAATTTCTTGTCTTACTTATGGAAAACAGGACAGAGGGCGTATTCAGGGAGAGAAACAGGAGGGCAATGTTTGTCGCCCTGATGCTCTTATACCTTCCCTCGTGCATGCTGAATGGTACGCTCTGGAAGCAGTGCGACGCAATATATACCTGCTTTATCATCATAGCCATGTACAAGCTGTTTCAAAAGAAATTCCATCTGGCGTTTTTTATCTTCGGAATAGCCTTTATCTTTAAGCTGCAGACCCTTTTTATGATACCCTTTCTGGTCGTGCTGTATCTTTTGTATTTTGAGTTCAGCATATTTGAATTTTTGTGGTTCCCGGGAATGTATATTGCAGCCGGTCTGCCGGCAATAGCCTGCGGAAAGAGCGTCTACGATACATATGCAACCTATTTCAGACAGGGAGTCATAGGCAAGATGACAGTGGGCTTTCCAAATGTATACTGCTTCGGACTCGACAGCTACGAGGCAATGACTCTTCCGGCACTTTTGATCTGTGCCTCAATTTTTGTCTTTGCAGCGGTCTTTTTCAGGTCGAGGCGGGAGGCAGTTACGCCGAAGCTCCTGCTGCTTATGGCAGGGTGGCTCTTTATGACCTGTCCCATGTTTTTGCCGGGAATGCACAGCCGCTATGACTATATGGCGATATTGCTCATAACCGCCTATACCCTAGCCTTTGATATAAGGATGGCTCCTGCGGCGGTCATAATGAATGTGATCCCGATGTTTACCTACGGAAGCTACCTCTTCCATGAAGGAAACATCCTGCTGTCCTATCAGGCGCTGGCGCTTATGTATCTGTTTGCTTATCTCTAGACAGCGGGCTATATTATCAGAAAATTGAAAAGGTAAGGGCAGGGAGCTTTCGGGAGACTGTCCGAAAACGCTTTGCCCGAGATGTGCGTCACCGGTTTGTGGGGGAACCGACCGGATTTGGGGAGCGTAGCGAGCTACGTGACCCAAATTCGTGTCGGATTCACCCGCAAAGTGGGGGTCTCTTAATCAGCTTGGTGCCCTTGGAGTAACGGATGCAGAGATAGTCACAGACAACGGAACTCCCATCAGGTGATGGATATGCAGATGTGGTATATCTGCCAAAGCATGACTCTGATTGGCCGGCGCTGTTGATAGAATTGAAGTGGAATGAAAGTGCTGAAGGGGCTATTTCGCAGATTTTGGAGAAAAAATATCCGGAGGGGCTGCAGGGCTTTTGTGGAAACATCCTGCTGGTAGGGATCAGTTACAATAAAGAATCCGCAACAGGAGAACGAAAACATACGTGCAGAATAGTAAGCGCGTAGTAAAAAAATCGGGAGGCGTAATAGATGTATTTTCGCAAAAGACACATCATCGAAAAGAAGCTGGTGTAAGCGCTTTAAAGAGTCACCTTAAAAACTTCGCCGGCGGACTGAAACCTGCTTACAGCTCCTTAGATTATATCCGTGATATACACTTCCTTATGGTCGGCAAGGCTGAATATATTATTGTCATCGGAGAGCTGGATATAGGGACGTGAAAGATTGTTGGGGTTGTTCATGACAACGATACCCTCCATGCCGTTGTTGAGCCGCACATTGTTGCCCTTTAGCTCTTCAACGATATAGGTAAGAAAATTTCTGATATATGAGGCATCATATTTGGTGTAGCCATCTGAGCTTAGGATTCCCACTGCCTCATAAGGATTCTTGGGGCGCCTGTAGGTACGGGCGCTGGTCAATGCCTCATAGGCATCTAATATTCCGATTATCTTTGCAAACTGATTTATCTCATTTCCCGGAAGCCCCTGGGGATAGCCCGAGCCGTCAACTCTTTCGTGGTGCTGAAGCGTCGCCATAAGGACATTCTCCGGGATATTCGACGTCTTGCTCAAAAGGTAGTAGCCGTAAAATGCATGTGTCTTTACAAGGTCATATTCCATCTTTGAAAGCTTGTCCGGCTTCCATATTATATCGTTCGGAAGCATGAATTTTCCCACATCATAAAGAAAGCCGCATAGAATCAGAGTGTTGGTGTCGTCCTCGTTCAACCTGAACCACTTAGAAAATATCCTGGCAATAAGAGCCACATTCAGGGAATGGGCGTAGTTCATCCGGTCCTCCTCGACCAGGATAAGGCTTATATAGGAAAAGAGCGTAGTCGGGGTCATGTTGGGATAGATAAGGTGATCGATTATCGCAAAAAGATCGACGATACGGAAGGGAACCTTCTTTTGTATAAAGGAATCCACTGCTACCTTGAAAGCCATGAGGTTTGCCTCATAATCTGTCTTGAACTGCTTAAAGTCGCGTGACAGCTTCATCTTTTCGAGCATCGTTGAAGCATAGTCAGCAGGTTCAGTTATGTTTATTCCCATGATATGATATGCCTGAAGCTTTTTTACGGCTATGTCATCTATCATGGAACCCTTTTTGATTATCAGGTTATCGCCAGAAACCACGTCCTCTGCAGCAGTCATCCCGATCTGCAGGGCGGGGGTCGCTACCATATACATTAAGCAGCCTCCGTAAAAACAGATTATTAAACCTAAATCCTTACAGCTTTTTATTCTAAAAGTATCTTTTGCATGCCGCTATCCCGCGAGGATTTTGCCTTGCAAAATATGCCGGCGGCACATTTTAAATGCCGTATAGATGCGCCAAGCGTTTAGTGGCATAAATAACTTTTATGCACAACATATAGTATAAGAATTAACATTGACAAAGTCAATATAATATGGAAAAATCGAGGTTACAACAGGGGTTTGCCCCATCGCCGAAGGCGATTAAATTTGCAAAAACCGTTACGTTCGCAGCACGAAGGGTCGTGAACAGTAACGTTAAATTCCGGTCGGGCTTGAGATTAAAATACCATGCGATATATAGAAGATCTGTATTACGGGGAAAGAGCCTCGAAAAATAAGCTGTTTTCATTCTGGCGGCTAAAACACGGCAAAGCGCCTGCGGATACCTATGTGCTAACGCTCCCGTGGTATGAGGACGGGATACTGGAAATCCGCAAGCTTTCCCGGTTAAAGCATAAAATCTACGAGCGGCATCCGCTTACTGTTGTCGGAGTGGCGTATGGCTATGAGGAGGCCGTGCTGCTGGCTGCCGACATCGTTAAGGAAATATATGAGAAGAGCGGAAGCTTTGACATAAAGGGCTTTCTTAAGGAGCGCTGAGAAATGGCAGTGTTTTTAGCTGTATTAAAGATCATAGGAATAGTTCTTCTTTGCATACTGGCACTGCTTCTGGTGCTGGTGCTCCTCATTCTGTTTCTTCCGATACACTATAAGGCAAGAGCCGAATTTGACAAGGAGAAGGGCGAATTTAAAGCCAGCGCGAAGCTGACCTTTTTTGCCTATCTTCTGCATGCACAGGCGGATGCCGAGAACAGCACCCTATCTTATTACGTAAAGGTCTTCGGCAAAAGGCTGATCGACAATCAAAGCGACACCGACGACGAGGAGGAGACAGAGACTGCAGCGGCAAATCAGGGCTTGCAGGAGGTGTCTTCTCAGATAGTACAGGCTCCTGAAAAGGAAGATGGGACCGGAATGGAGTCAGCTAAGGAAGAGAACGCACCTGGGGAAGAGAGTGCTGCTAAGGAGACCTTAGAGTCAGCTAAGGAAAAAACTCAGACCGTGGAGGCAGGTGAGCAAAGCGGGAGCAGTGAGGATGCGCCTTCCAAAAAGGGCGGGATAAAGAGCCTTTTTGAAAGGCTTGGGGGCATGTTCGAAAAGCTTCGCGGAATATATCAAAGTGTGGCACAGAAGCTTAAAAATACCGTCTACACAATTCAGGGAGTCTATGATAAAATTAAGGCTGCGTTCGGCAAGGTCAGCTATTATAAGGAGCTTTTGGGGCTCGAAGCCTCCAGGGAAGCCATAAGATACGGCTGGAAATGGCTTAAGTATCTGCTGTGGCACGCCAGACCCAGACGTTTAAACGGCTATCTTAAGCTGGGTCGGGAGGATCCTGCGGACACCGGAGAGCTGCTGGGGCTCATATGTACGCTGAAGCCGGTATACGGAAGGAATTTCACAGTAGTGCCGGATTTTGAACGGGATGTTCTTGAGGGAAGCTTCTATATGAAGGGCTTTTTGCAGCTCTATGTTGTAGCGGTAGTGCTGGCAAAATATTATTTTAATAAAAACTTCATGCGCTTCGTCCGAAGGCTTAAGCGGGGGAGGGATTAAGGCGCTGCATCGGCGGGGTCAAAGGGATTTTTGGTACCGGTATCATAAACATAAATATATAGTTAGGAGATTGATATGGCGGATTTAAAGGTAGAGGATTTTCTGGATAAGCTCATTAACGGGATGGGTTCTTTTCTTTCAACCAAGACGGTGGTGGGAGAGCCGATAAAGTTCGGTGATACCATAATACTGCCTCTGGTGGAGGTATCCTTCGGAATGGGAGCCGGAACCGGAAACGAGGACAAGAAGACCACGGGAGCCGGAGGTATCGGCGGAAAGATGTCGCCCTCGGCGGTTCTTATCATATCCAAGGGCGGGACAAAGCTCGTAAATGTTAAAAATCAGGATTCAGTTACGAAGATACTGGATATGGTTCCGGATCTGATCAACCGCTTCACGGAGCCCAGAGAAGGGGCGCCGGAGGTGACCGATACTCAGGCAATAGACATAGCCTTTGACAAGACCGAGAGCAGCGGTGCGTGAAGGGCAGGACATGGGAAAGACGGTTATATTTGATATAGGAGGAGTTCTCGCCTGCTATGACTGGCGGGATTTTATGCGTACTCTCTTTAAGGATGAAGAGACCGTGGATATCGTTTACGATACGATGTTTAAGCACGGAATATGGGATGAGCTGGATCGGGGAGTATGGAGCGAGGATGAGCTTTTAAGCGCATTTATTAAAATAAGACCGGACTATGAGAAGGAGATAAGGGAGTTTTACGAAAAGAGTCCACAGGCGCTGCAGCTTGCCGATTATGCAAAGGACTGGATAAAGTCGGTTAAGGCTAAGGGATGCAGGGCGCTGTATCTTTCTAATTATTCGGAGCACGTGATAGAGGGAAATTATTCCGCACTGGGCTTTCTCCATCTTATGGACGGGGGAGTGTTTTCCTGCTATGTGCATAAGATAAAGCCCAATTCGGATATTTATGAATGTATCTGCGAAAAATACGGGCTGGATAAAAGGGACTGCATCTTTATAGACGACCACGAGGCAAATGTCCAGGGTGCGCTGGATTTCGGGATGAATGGGGTACTTTTTAAAAGCTACGAGCAGGCAAGGCACGACGTTGAGGAATTAATAGGATAAACAGAAATTTTTTCTTGCATTATACAGGGTGGTTGTGATAGAATGAATACCGCTGTGACAAGGAATTTACGAACAGCCCCTTAATTCGCAGGGAATTTCAGGGGCGGAGATCATATAAGGCAATGAAGGAGGTGTTGAAAGATGGCAAAGTGTGAGATATGCGGAAAATCGGTGCTCTTTAGAAACAGGGTCAGCCATTCTCATAGAAGGTCGAATCGTATAATCAAGTCAAATATCAGGCATATAAAGTGCAAGGTTAACGGAGTCCCTAAGAGAATGTATATTTGCAGCCGCTGCCTTCGCTCGGGAGCAGTTGAAAGAGCATAATAAGATGGTGTATAGTAGAGCCGGACGATTTAACCGTCCGGCTTTTTTTATCGCAGAGCCGCGCAGAGGAATTATTCCGGCTGCGCCGGAGCGCGGCTCGCGCAGACTCATTAACTTCGCTTATGAGTACGATCAAAACGGAGGAAGATATGAAAGGTCAGGTCAATACACAGCTGGGAAAAATAGTCGTGGACAACGATGCGATAGCACAGTATGCGGGAACAGAGGCCATGGAATGTTTTGGGATAGTAGGCATGGCAGGCGTTTCTATGAAGGACGGACTTGTAAAGCTTCTTAGAAAGGACAGTCTGACCCGCGGTATCAACGTCAGCGTGGTCGATAACAGAATACGCATAGACTTTCATGTTATCGTCGCTTATGGGGTCAGCATAAAGACCGTAGCCGCAAACCTTATGGATTCGGTGAAATATAAGCTGGAGTCCTATACAGGTTTTGAGGTTGAAAGGATAAACGTGTACGTTGAGGGCGTGAGAGTCATTGATTAAAGCGGCAGCCGGTTCGATATAAGAGAGTGTTTATGCGCATGCAGGGTCGTCTACGGAGGAAAGAAAGTGATAACAGAGTTTGATGCTTCGGCGTTAAGGAAATGTTTTCTCGCCGGAGCAAGTAATTTGATCGCAAATAAGGATATCATAAATGAGCTTAACGTATTCCCTGTTCCTGACGGGGATACCGGAACGAATATGTCCATGACCATCTCGGCTGCGGCGAGTGAAGTCATGGAGCTGGGCGAAACTCCTAAGATGAAGGAGCTTTGCAAGGCAATCGCAATGGGCTCCTTAAGGGGAGCAAGGGGAAATTCGGGAGTGATCCTGTCCCAGCTTTTAAGAGGGTTTACAAGGAAGCTGGCAGATGAAAAGAATATAAACCTGACGGTGCTCGCTGCAGCCATGAACCAGGCCGTGGAGACTGCGTATAAGGCTGTTATGAAGCCAAAGGAAGGTACGATACTTACTGTGGCGCGTGCCGGAGCTGACAAGGCATACGAGCTCTCGGAGACAAATGCGGACATGCCCCTTAATGAGTTTGCGGAGGAGGTATTAAAATATACTGAGGAGGCTCTTAACAATACACCCGAGCTCCTGCCCGTATTAAAGGAGGCAGGAGTAGTAGATTCGGGAGGCAGGGGGCTCTTCGAGATATTAAAGGGCGCCGCGCAGGCTATTGAAGGAAAGGAAAGCACCTACAGCTTTGAGGTGAGCGAGGGGGGCGCCGCGGTAAAGGGCGGGGCTAAGAAAGAGGCAATAGAGAACGCCGATATTAAATACGGCTACTGTACCGAGTTCATAATAAAGCTGGAAAAGGAGTTTAACGAGGGAACCGAGCGTGCATTTAAGGCATTTCTGGAAAGCATCGGTGATTCCATAGTATGTGTGGCTATGGAGGATATCGTCAAGGTGCACGTACATACCAACCATCCCGGGCAGGCATTTGAAAAGGCGCTTAATTACGGTCAGCTCACGCATATGAAAGTAGATAATATGCGCGAGGAGCACAATGAGAGGCTCTTTAACATGGGAGGCGGAAAACCCGTGGAAATAGAGCTTGAGACGAAGGCAGAAGAGGAGAAGAGCGGTGAAAGGCAGAGATACGGCATCATCGCGGTAGCTGCGGGAGAGGGGCTTAAGGAGATATTTAAGAGCCTCGGGGCGGATGAGGTCATAGAGGGAGGTCAGACGATGAATCCCTCCACGGAGGATATTTTAAGCGCTGTCGGCAGGGTCAACGCCGATACGGTATTTATACTTCCGAATAATTCCAACATAATCCTTGCGGCAAACCAGGCGGCTTCCATGAGCTCAGATTCACAGGCGATAGTGCTGCCTACGAAGACGATACCCCAGGGGATTACGGCTCTTATAAATTTCATACCAGAGCATGGGACAGATGAGAATATTCAGGGGATGATGGGCTCTATAGAGACCGTAAGATCGGGACAGGTGACCTATGCCATAAGAGATACCGTAATAGACGGTAAGGAGGTCAGCGAAGGGGATTATATGGGTCTCGGCAACCACTCAATTATAAGCTCCGGAAAGGATATTGAGGAGGTGACTGTAAAGCTCATTTCCTCGCTTGCGGATGAAGCTGCGGAGATAGTTACCTTATACTATGGGAAGGATGTCGCTAAGGAGGAGGCACAAAAATGCGTATCCCTCATAGAGAGCAGTTTCCCGGAGTTGGAGGTTGAGCTGCAATACGGCGGACAGCCTGTATATTTTTACATAGTTTCGGTTGAATAGGATATGGAGCTTGGCGAAAGGATAGAAAGCTTAAAAGGAATAGGAGATAAGACTGCCGCCCTTTATCACAGGGCAGGGGTCTTTTCTTTATGGGAACTTTTAATGTATATTCCCAGGGACTATATGAGATACCCCGAATTAAAGACGGTAAAGGAATTGAAAGCAGGAGCTGCGGGAGCTGCCCTGCTTACTTTAAGCTCTGAAGCCTCTCTCTTTCATGCCCGGTCCATGGCAGTGCTGAGTGCCCTGGGAACGGACGAAACCGGAAGCATACGACTTACCTGGTTCAATATGCCCTATCTAAAAAAGAGTCTTAAGCAGGGAATGAAGAGGGTGTTTTTTGGAAGGGTTGGAGAAAGGGGAGACAGCCTGGTCCTTGAACACCCTAAGATAATAAAGCCCGAGGAATACGAGACCTTAAAGGATAAGCCGGAGAGTATTTACCCTCTGGTAAAGGGGCTTTCGCAAAACAGTATCAGAAAGGCGATATTGACGGTCTTAAACGAAGCCGGAACGATAGAGGATTATCTTGAGGACGGGGAGGTTTTAAGGCTTGGGGTAATGCCTCTGGATACGGCTGTAAGGACTGTACATGAACCGGAGAGCACCGCAAAGCTCGTTAAGGCAAAAAAGCGGCTGGCATTTGATGAATTTTTAAGGTTCATGCTCTCTGTAAGGAGGCTTAAGGAGAGAAACGATACTGCCGGGAACGGCTTTAAGATGATAGAATGTGAGGAGGCAAACAGGCTTATGGACAGCCTGCCCTTTGAACTCACCAAAGCCCAGCTTAAGGCATACAGGGACTGCCTTAAGGATATGGAGGGAGAGCACGCCATGATGCGCCTCATACAGGGCGACGTGGGTTCTGGAAAGACTGTGGTGGCTCTGCTCTGCCTTATAACCGCTGGAGCTAACGGGTATCAGGGAGCGTTGATGGCTCCTACCGAGGTTCTGGCGATCCAGCATCAAAAGAAGATATCGAAGCTTTTAAAGGAGGCGGGGCTTGATATAAAGTCAGTACTGCTGACGGGCTCCATGACGGAAAAGGAAAAACGTGAGGCAAGGGAGCTTATCTCTTCGGGTGAGGCACAAATAATTATAGGTACGCATGCTCTCATTCAGGATAAGGTGGAGTACAAAAACCTTGCCCTGGTGGTGACCGACGAGCAGCACCGCTTCGGGGTCAGCCAGAGGGAGAGTCTGGCGAAGAAGGCTGCCGCTCCCTACTATGCAGCCCATGTTCTTGTAATGAGTGCGACCCCTATCCCCAGAACACTGGCTATTATCTTGTACGGAGATCTGGATATTACGGTCATGGACGAAAAACCGGAGGAGAGGCTGCCGGTCAAGAACGCTTTGGTTGACATAAGATATAGGAAAAAGGCATATGATTTTATAAGAGATCAGGTAGAGGCGGGGCATCAGGGTTACATAATATGTCCAGCAGTGGAGAGCTCCGAGGTGGTGGACATGGAGAATGTCACGGATTATTCGGAGAAGCTTAGCGGGTATTACGGAAGCACAGTACGGCTGGGCGTTCTGCACGGAAGGCTTAAGTCAGAGGAAAAAGAGAGGGTAATGGGGGATTTTGCAGCCGGAAATATTGACGTCCTTGTTTCCACTACCGTTGTGGAGGTCGGGGTGGATGTGCCGAATGCGACAGTAATGCTTATCGAGGATGCGCAGCGCTTCGGTCTGGCGCAGCTGCACCAGCTTCGCGGAAGGATAGGCAGGGGAGACGCCCAGAGCTATTGCATCTTTGTAAATACCGAGGACAACGATGAAGACAACAGGAGGCTCAGTATCCTTAAGGAGACAAATGACGGCTTTAAGATAGCCTCTGAGGATCTTAAGCTCCGCGGTCCGGGAGATATGTTCGGCATAAGGCAGTCAGGTGAGCTCGGCTTTAAAATAGCAGATATTTATAACGATGCGGATATGCTGGAGCTTGCCTCAGGCTTTGCAGCCACCCTTTCTGAGGGTGAGGCGGAGGATATAAGCAGGAAGTATTCAGAAATTTTTACGAATGAGAAGGTGACACTATGAGCAGCGCAGCGGAAAGAATTGAAGCACTAAGAGAGAAGATGAAGCAGGAGGGGATAGACGCTTATTACATCAATACGGCAGATTTTCACAATTCTGAATATGTAAGCGACTATTTTAAGGTCAGGGAATTTTTCTCGGGCTTTACGGGTTCGGCAGGGGATCTGGTGGTCTTTGCCAATGAAGCGGGACTCTGGACGGACGGCAGGTATTTCGGTCAGGCTGAGAGGGAGCTTGCCGGCAGCGGGATAAAGCTCTTTAAGCTCGGAGAAAAGGACGTGCCCCGACCGGAGGCGTATATTAAGGACAAGCTCAATGCTTCGGAGGTCCTGGGCTTCGACGGGCGCTGCATAACTGCCTCCTACGGGAAGGTGCTAAAGAAGGCTGCAAAGGAGAAGAAGGCAAAAATATGCTTTAAAAAGGATCTTTCACAGGGGATATTTGAAAGACCGGAGCTTAAGGCGAGTAAGGCAGAGGTATTGAGAGAAAGCCTCAGCGGGGAAAGTGTGGGGCACAAGCTTGAGAGGGTCAGGCGGAAGCTGGCAAAGGCTGGTGCAGACAGCTTATTTTTGAGCAAGACTGACGATATAATGTGGCTTTTTAACATAAGGGGAGACGACATACCCTGTAATCCAGTGCTTTTAAGCTATGCCTGCATTACTAGCGACAAGTCTTGGCTCTTTGTCAATAATGCTTCGATGAGCCGGGAGCTTAAGGTTATGTGCGGAAGGAACAATATAGTTTTATTGAGCTATGACAGTGCGGCGGACTTTTTAAAGAAGGACAGGGCTTTAAGGGGCAGGGTGCTTATTGACGAGGAGCAGGTAAGCTACAGCGTCTATAAGCTGATAAAGAAAAAGAGCGAAAAGGTGATTTCTGCCGAAAATCCTACTACTGCGATGAAGGCGGTAAAGAATGAATGTGAGATAGGGCATATGAGGGATATATACCTTAAGGATTCCCTTGCCCTTACCCGGTTTATAAGGGAGGTTTCCTCCTCGGTTGGGGATAAGGAGTGGACGGAATATTCAGCTTCTGAAAAGCTTGAGAAATACCGCAGGAAGATACCGGAGTTTCGGAGCCTGTCCTTTGATACTATTGCCGCCTATGGGGCAAATGCCGCGATGATGCACTATAAGCCCTCTAAGGAAAATGAGGTAAGGCTGGAAAAGAAGGGGATGCTGCTGGTGGATTCCGGCGGACAGTATAACGGCGGGACTACTGACGTTACGAGGACGATAGTGCTGGGAGATATTACAAAGGAGGAAAAAAGAGCCTATACCTTTACCGCAATCGGTATGCTGAAGCTTTTAAATACGGTCTTTTTAAAGGGCTGCACCGGTGTAAACGTGGATATCCAGGCAAGGGGGAGGCTTTGGAGGGAAGGCATTGATTATAAGTGCGGAACGGGTCACGGTGTGGGCTATATCTTAAATGTGCACGAGGGACCTCATGGAATAAGGTGGCGCTCGACAAAGAGGGATGCCCGTCTAAAGGAGGGGATGGATGTCACGAATGAACCGGGGGTTTACAGAGAGGGTAAATTCGGTGTCAGGATAGAGAATGTTATGCTTGTGGCTGCGGATAAGAAGACTGAGGACGGTGAGTTCTTAAGGTTTGAAAATCTTACCTTCGTTCCGATTGACGATAAGGGGATTGACCGGTCGCTTATGAACTCGGAGGAGCTGGAGCAATATCTTGCGTTCCAGCAGTCGGTTTATAAGAAGCTTTCGCCGTTAATGAATAATGAAGAGAAGAAGTGGCTTAAAAAGTACGCAGGGATTGTAGGGAGGACGGCTGGCGCACGTAAACAGCATTAAAAATTTGCGTGCTCGTAGCGAACGTGCTTGCAGCGAAGCAAAAAGCCTCTGACATTTCTCATGGATTTCTCCTATACATTGACATGCTCCTAAAATATAGTACAATTTAGGAGCATGAAAGAGGTTAGGTGAATATGCGAGGATTCAATTATAAAAAATATAAGGAATACCGATGGGATAATGAGATACTGAATTATCTTTCACAGATTCACGAGTACAAGGGTAAACAGGAACTATTTTTGCGTCAAAAACCCGTCGAAATGGAGAAGCTCGTTGAGGTAGCTAAAATACAATCCATTGAGTCTTCAAACAGAATAGAGGGAATTATTACCACAGCAACAAGGATAGGGCAGATTGCAAGGGAAAAAACAACCCCAAAGAATCGTAATGAGAGGGAAATTGCCGGATACAGGGATGTATTAAACACGGTTCATGAAAATTATGAATATATTCCGGTCAATGGAAACATAATACTTCAACTGCACCGGGATCTGATGCAGTATGCAGGGACCGGAAATGGTGGCAGATATAAGATAACTCAGAATTATCTTAAGGAAACTAAAGAAGACGGTACAGAGGTGATTCGGTTTACGCCTGTTCCGCCATACGAAACAGAGCCATGCATCAATGCTATATGTGAAAATTATAATTTCATGATGGAAGATTTATCGGTTGATCCTTTGTTGATCATACCTGTATTTTTACATGATTTCCTTTGTATTCATCCTTTTAATGACGGCAACGGCAGAATGAGCAGGCTTATGACACTCCTGCTTTTGTATAAATCCGGATATCTCGTTGGAAAGTACATTAGTATTGAAAAGCATATCGAAAAGACAAAAGATGCGTATTATGACGCTTTGGAGGCCTCATCTGCAGGATGGCATGAAGAAGATGAAGACCCCACAATATTTGTAAAATACATGCTTGGTGTTATACTTGCATGCTATCGGGAATTTGAAAACAGGGTGCATATCATAAGTGATACGACTATTGTATCTGAAACTGAGGATGGGAAGAAAAAAGTCATTACAATCAAAAGTAAGGCTTATGATATCGTAAAAGCATCCGTTGATACTAAAATAGGGAAATTTACAAAAAGAGATATTGTTAATATATGTCCGAGTATTAGTGAAAAATCTGTAGAAGCTGCATTAAAGAAGTTGTTGGACGAAGGCTATGTTATAAAACATGGGGCAGGGAAGAGTACCTTTTATTCTAAAGCCTTTTAATACTCCTATTTAGCTGACAAAAATAGGACAAAGAAAGCAGGGATGGGAGAAAATCAGAACCTGTTAACTCGATGACAAGAAAAAATTATTAAAATTTTTGGGGAGGACGGCTGGCGCACGTAAGCGGCATTGAAAATTTGCGTGCTCGTATCTCAACGAAAGCTTCTAAACTCGCCCCTCCATCGTAGACAAGTCCTGACGCGCCGCCTCCACTCACATCCATGCTCGATCTCGGCTAAAAAGCGCATCCGTGCGCTTTTTGCGCTGTGTTATATGGCTCGTTAAGAAGTTTCGTTTCGAACTGCGCGCGCAAATTTTCAATACTGCTTACGTGCGGCTTAGTTTGGCTGATGGCTGCCTCGTTTGAAAACTTTATGAAAATGTTAGAGGATTTTTGTTTCGCAGCGAGCACGCAAATTTTTAATGCTGCTTCCCCGCGCCGTCCGCCATGTACATAAATCAGTGCACTTATGCAAAATGTATAGGGATAGGGAAGCACAGTTGGGGAGGTTCTGTGCAATTCTTTTAAAAAATTAAAAAAACATCATTTTTTTTATTGCATTTTTTACAAAGTGGGTGTATTATAAATCTAGTTTTAGAGAGAAAGCCTTGAGATGAGAGAGTGTGGCTATGCAGCATAAGGGAGATGCTTGTGTTTGCGCTACGCTCTATTTTTGTTCGAAAAAGCGTTTTCAATGTTACTTGAACCGACTGCAGGCTGGCAGGTTCAAAAGAACATTAGAAGACCTAAAGGACACGAGCATAAAAGCGGTTAAACCGAAGGCGAAGAAGAGGCGAGGCTTTTATGAACAGGGAATTTGTTGAGGCGGTGGGAGATAATCCCATAATCGCAGCGATAAAGAATGACGAAGGCTTAAAAAATGCTCTGAAAACAGACGTGGGAATAATATTCATCCTGTATGGCGACGTCTGTACTATACCCAGGATCGTCAGCACCATAAAGAAGGCGGGGAAGACCGCGATGGTGCATATGGACCTGATAACGGGATTAAATAACAGCAAGGATATTTCACTGGACTTTATCAGGGAATATACGGAGGCAGACGGGATAATAACCACAAAGGGGAGCCTTATCCCCCACGCCAGAGAGCTTGGGTTAAACACGGTCTTAAGGTATTTTGTCCTGGACAGCATGGCGCTTTTAAACATAGAAAAGCAGTCCAGACCGGGCAATATACAGCCGGATATAATAGAAATACTTCCGGGGATAATAGTACCGAAGATGATAGAGAAGATAAACAGGATAAGCCGGGTTCCGATAATCGCAGGAGGACTAATATCCGACAAGGAGGACGTTATGAACGCCCTGTCCAACGGGGCGACGGCGATATCCACAACCAACGAAGCCGTATGGCTCATGTAAAAGTGCCGTAAATGTTCAGAACCCGGGGGGCTGAACATTTAAAAAGTGCCAAATGCCGCGGGAGAGATGCCCGGGCTAAAAATAATTAATTACAAAGGAGGATTATTAAATGGCAAAGTATGTAATGGCTCTGGATGCAGGCACAACTTCTAACAGATGTATCCTTTTCAATGAGAAGGGCGAGATGTGTTCAGTAGCTCAGAAAGAGTTCACACAATACTACCCGCAGCCCGGTTGGGTTGAGCACGATGCTAATGAAATCTGGAATACCCAGTTGGCAGTAGCAAAGGAAGCTCTTCAGAAGGTTGGGGCAACCGCAGCTGACGTAGCAGCTATCGGTATCACCAATCAGCGTGAAACTACAATTGTCTGGGACAGGGCTACAGGAGATCCCGTTTATCATGCGATAGTATGGCAGTGCCGCAGAACCGCGGATATGAAGAAGGAGTTAATGGACAAGTATCCCGGTATCGATAATGCAGCCTATAATAAGACAGGTCTCGTATTTGACCCCTATTTCTCAGGAACAAAGCTTCGCTGGATATTAAACAATGTTGAGGGTGTACGTGAAAGAGCGGAGAGAGGGGAGCTTTGCTTCGGTACAGTTGATACATGGCTTATCTACAAGCTTACAAAGGGAAGAGTTCACGCAACGGATTATTCCAACGCTTCCAGAACTCTTATGTTCAACATAAATACCTGTGAATGGGATAAGGAGCTTTGCGAGCAGCTTGAGGTTCCGATGAGCATGCTTCCGAAGGCTCTTCCTTCCAGCAGCACCGAGTACGGCGAGTCCGATCCTGAGTTCTTCGGCGGCGCTATCAAGATCGCAGGTGTAGCCGGAGACCAGCAGTCAGCTCTCTTCGGACAGACCTGCTTCGAAAAGGGTATGGCTAAGAATACCTACGGTACAGGCTGCTTCATGCTTATGAACATCGGTACAAAGCCCATTTTCCCGAATAACGGACTTCTTACCACCATAGCATGGGGACTTGACGGAAAGGTTGAATACGCTCTTGAGGGTTCGGTATTCGTTGCAGGAGCAGCTATACAGTGGCTTCGTGACGAGGTTAAGCTCATTGACCAGTCTCCGGATTCAGAATATTTTGCAACCCGTGTTGACGATACAAACGGCTGCTACGTAATTCCCGCCTTTACCGGACTTGGAGCTCCCTACTGGGATCCTTACGCACGTGGAGCTATCACGGGACTTACCCGCGGTGTCAACAAGTACCACATCGTTCGTGCAACCCTTGAATCCCTTGCACTCCAGACAAATGACGTTCTGGCGGCGATGGAGGACGGCTCCGGAGTTAAGCTCAATGCCCTTAAGGTGGACGGCGGCGCTTGTAAGAATAACTTCCTTATGCAGTTCCAGTCAGACATAATCAACGCTCCCGTTCATCGTCCTGTTTGTGTTGAGACGACGGCTATGGGTGCTTCCTATCTGGCAGGTCTTGCAGTAGGCTTCTGGTCAAGCAAGGAAGACGTTATAAAGAACTGGGCTATTGATAAGGAGTTTAAGCCCGCTATGGAAAGCGCAGCACGTGAGGAGAAGCTTAAGGGCTGGAAGCAGGCTGTAAACGCTACTCTCGGCTGGGCAAAATAAAAATAAAAAACAAATTAACAAGGCTTGCCGCCGATGAGCTGAAGCTGAAGCAGCGCGGCGGCAGGCGGACAAGGCGCTTAAAAACGCTAAAAAAGATTTAAGGAGGATTTATTATGGGTGCTTATATTGCAGAGTTAGTTGGAACATGTATTCTGGTACTTTTAGGTGATGGTGTTTGCTGTAACGTTAACTTAAATAAGTCAGGCTTCAAGGGCGGCGGAGCTGTTTACATCCTTATAGGATGGGGAATGGCGGTTATGGTTCCCGCTTTCACCTTCGGAGCAGCTTCGGGCGCACACTTTAACCCCGCTGTTACTATCGGCGCAGCTATCCGCGGCGGCATGGATTGGGGTCTGGTTCCCGGATATATCATCGCTCAGATGATCGGCGGCTTCTTAGGAGCAGCTATCCTTATGATCCTCTTCGGAGATCACATTAAGGCTACCGATGATGACGCAACAATTCGCGGATGCTTCTGCACTGGTCCTTCCATCCCCAACGTAGGACTTAACTTCCTTTCCGAGTTCGTTGCTACCTTCATCCTTGTTTTCACGCTTGCTTCTATTCCCGAAAACTGCGGAGAGTCAGGACTTTCATGGGTGCTGGTTTACGGAGTTATCGTTGCCTGCGGCGCTTCCTTCGGAGGACTGACCGGATACGCAATGAACGCAGCAAGAGATACAGCTCCCCGTATCGCTTATATGCTTCTTGGACCTAACAAGGGCAAGAAGGATCCCAACTGGGGATATGGCTGGATCCCGCTTGTTGCTCCTATCTGCGGCGGTATCGTAGCTTCCCTTCTCTGGATGGGTCTTAAGAACGCCGGAGCAATTTGAACGTATATTTATACATTTTAACGCTTTAGGATTGCAATTACGTTCAAATCAAAACCCTCACGGGATAGCTATCTGCGAAAGCTATCTAATGAATACTTTTATACTTAAATAATACTTTTAGTTGCTAAAGAATGGAGAAACGGCGGCGGAAGCATAAGGCTCCGTCGCCTTTCTTTAACAGAATTTTTAACATTATTGACGAAAGGAAAAGTTTAGATATGACTTACGATTGTATAATAATCGGAGCGGGTGTAAGCGGAAGCGCTACAGCGCGTGAGCTTTCCAAATACAACTTAAACGTTGCCGTCATCGAAAAGGGTGAGGACGTTTGCTCCGGCACAAGTAAGGCTAACAGCGCCATTGTACATGCCGGCTTTGATGCAGCCGAGGGGTCGCTTATGGCGAAGCTTAATGTGGAAGGCAATGAGATGATGGACGAGCTTTGTGCAGACCTGGATATACCCTTTAAGAGAAACGGCTCTCTGGTTGTCTGCATCCACGAGGAGGAGAAGGGCGGCTTAAAGGAGCTCTATGACAGAGGAATAGCCAACGGAGTCAAGGAGTTAAAGCTCCTGGACAAAGAGGAGCTTCATAAGATGGAGCCCAATCTTGCCGACGAGGCCTGTGCAGCCCTCTATGCTCCTACCGGCGGAATAATCTGTCCCTTTATCTTAAATATAGCTATGGCGGAGAATGCGGCGGTTAACGGAGTTGACTTCTTCTTTAATACCGAGGCTGAGACCCTTAAAAGGGACGACGACGGTATCTGGCATATTCGCACGAATAACGGCGAATATAAGACAAAATATGTCATAAATGCCGCCGGGGTTTATTCGGATAAATTCCACAATATGGTAGCTGATAAGAAGATACATATAACGCCCAGAAGAGGAGACTACTGCCTTCTGGATAAGGAGATGGGTTCCTTCGTAACACATACGATCTTCCCCCAGCCCACAAAGCTTGGCAAGGGCGTTCTGGTATCCCCCACTATCCATGGAAATCTTATCGTAGGTCCTACTGCAATAGACATAGAGGATAAGGAAGCCACAGCCACTACGGCGGCGGGAATAAATGACCTTATCGCAAAGGCAGGGATGCACGTAAATAATCTGCCCGTCGGCAGAAAGGTGATCACGAGCTTTGCGGGTCTTCGTGCCCATGAGGATGCTCATGAGTTTGTTATCGGCGAGGTTAAGGAGGCTCCCGGCTTCATAGACTGCGCCGGTATCGAGTCTCCCGGGCTTACCTCCAGCCCCGCCATAGGCAGGATGGTGGCAGGTATAGTGGTAGAGCTCGCTAAGCCTGAGAAAAAGGCGGACTGGAACGGAAAGCGCAAGGGAATCTTAAATCCCTCGGATATGTCGGTAGAGGAAAGAAACGAGCTCATAAAGAAGGAGCCCGCTTACGGACAGATAATCTGCCGCTGCGAGTCTATTTCCGAAGGAGAGATCTTGGACGCTATAAGGAGACCCTTAGGCGCTCGTTCACTCGACGGAATAAAGCGCCGCACAAGGGCGGGAATGGGAAGATGCCAGGCAGGCTTCTGTTCTCCCCGTGTCATGGAGATATTAAACCGCGAGCTTGGTCTTGACTACGAGGCTATAACCAAGAGCGGAGGAAAGTCCAACATCGTATTGGAGAGGACCAAGGAGACGGCGCAGGCAGATTAATGAAGTGCTAGGTCACTACTAAAGTTTGAAATCAGGAGGAACTATGAAATCATATGATATAGTAATAGTCGGAGGAGGCCCGGCGGGACTTGCAGCAGCCGTTGCAGCAAAGAAGGCCGGAAACGACAGTATTCTCATACTTGAGCGCGACAAGGAGCTCGGAGGAATTTTAAATCAATGCATACATAACGGCTTTGGACTCCATACCTTTAAGGAGGAGTTGACCGGACCCGAATATGCATATCGCTTTATGGAGCAGGTCTTTGACTTAAACATTGAATATAAGCTCAATACCATGGTAATGGATATCTCTCCCGAAAAGGTGGTCACCACGATGAACCGGGAGGACGGAATGGTGGAATATCAGGCAAAGGCAGTGATCCTGGCAATGGGCTGCAGAGAGAGACCCAGAGGAGCCCTGAACATCCCCGGCTACAGACCTGCAGGGATATTCTCGGCAGGTACGGCTCAAAGGCTTGTAAATATCGAGGGCTATATGCCCGGCCGTGAGGTCGTTATCTTAGGCTCGGGAGATATCGGGCTTATAATGGCACGCCGCATGACCTTAGAGGGAGCGAAGGTCAAGGTGGTTGCGGAGCTCATGCCTTATTCGGGCGGCTTAAAGAGGAACATAGTCCAGTGTCTTAACGATTTCGGCATACCGCTTAAGCTGTCCCATACTGTTGTGGATATCGAGGGCAAGGAGAGGGTAAGCGCGGTTACCATAGCCGAGGTAGGTCCCGACATGAAGCCCATACCCGGGACAGAGGAGAGATATACCTGTGACACCCTCCTTCTTTCCTGCGGACTTATCCCTGAGAACGAGCTTTCCAAGAAGGCAGGGGTCGAGATGAACATGATAACCAGCGGTCCTGTTGTGAATGAAAGCCTGGAGACAAACGTTCCCGGAATCTTCGCCTGCGGCAACGTGCTCCACGTTCACGACCTTGTGGACTATGTTTCCGAGGAGGCTACCAGGGCAGGAGAAAATGCCGCTAAATACGTTTCCGGCGAAATTAAGGAGACCTCCGATAAGGTAATCAAGCTCGTTGCGACCGACGGAGCCCGCTACACGGTTCCTTCCACCATAGATGTGAGCCGTATGGAAGAACTGCTTACCGTGCGCTTCAGGGTTGGCGCAGTATTTAAGGACAGCTATGTAAGCGTGTATTTCGACGATAAGCAGGTAATGCACAATAAGAAGAGGATAATGGCTCCCGGTGAGATGGAGCAGGTGGTTTTGCAGAAAAAGAAGCTGGAGGAAGCCGGGGACGTGCAAACTATCACTATTAAGATCGAGCACCAGTAAAGAATTACGAACATTATGAGGCGCTCTGGCAATTTTTCATAAATGCAAATAGTCACCACTATTACGATTAGGAGGAAGTATGGAGAAAAGAGAATTGACCTGTATCGGCTGTCCCATGGGCTGCCAGATAACAGTTGAGCTGGAAGAGGGCGAGGTGATCTCGGTAAAGGGCAATACCTGTCCCATAGGCGATAAATATGCCAGAAATGAGGTGACTCACCCCGAGAGAACAGTTACCAGTACGGTCCTTATCGAGGGCGGGGACAAGTGCCGCCTTTCGGTCAAGACAAAGAACAATATCCCGAAGGATAAGATAGATGAGTGCATGAAGGAGATAGATGCCGTGCGTATCAAGGCTCCCGTAAAGATAGGCGATGTCGTTATAAAGAATGTCGCAGGAACAGGGGTGGATGTGGTCGCCACGAGAAACGTGGGCTGACCGCCAAAAGGCTATCCAAAATCTGCCGTGTATGACGAAAGTTGACACGGCAGATTTTTCTTTTTATAGTAAGGTGAATCTGCCGCCTGCTGCCGGGCAGCTCTAAAGAGCATTTGGAGGAAACAATGGAAAAAGTGACTGGGATATTAACAAATATCATATATGTATTCGGCATGTTCCTGCTTGCCATTCTTCTTTTTACGATCACGGTATTCCGGGTCAATATAAATTTCGGTATAGAAGGGGTTAACATAAATTACAATAACCTTACCTTTTACCTGCTGCTCATTATGGGCATCCTTGTCTGTCTCGTGGCAGGCACAAAGGGAAAAGGGATTACGGAGAAAATATCCGAGAAAACTCTTTTTTCAATAATGGCAATCGCGTTCACGGTGGCTGGGCTCTATATCATCTTCAATACGACGATGAGCCTAAGAAACGACCAGGTCTATTGCTTCAGCGGAGCCAAGGACTTTAACCGGGGAGACTACCGTTTGCTCTATACGGAAAACTATCTGGGGTATTATTCGCACCAGCTGGGGTTTGTGACCTATGAGCGTATTCTCTGCCTGTTCAGCGAGAACATTATGTTTTTCCAGCTTGTAAACCTTTTGCTGGAGGTGCTCAACAATTATCTGACCTACAGGATTACGGATATGCTTTTTGACCACAATACGCTCATCAATAAATTTGCAATAGTGCTGTCGTTCCTGTTCTTTCCGCAGTTTTTCTTTATAATGTATGTCTATGGCAATATCCCGGGATTTACCTGCCTTATGATATCCTATTATTTTGGCATTAAGTTCCTTTTAGGAAAGGGGAGGCTGCCCTGGGTAAATCCGCTGCTCTGGCTGCTGTTTTCAATCCTTACGAGCCTTATCCGTTTAAACTGCATGATAGGGGTGATAGCCTTTGTCATAGTGGCGGCGCTGGAATTTCTTTCGAGGAAAAAATTCAGCTACGGGGTTTTGGTGATATTGGCTGCGGTATTTATCTTTACGGTTCCGAGTAAGGTTCTAAACGCCTGCTACGAGCGGGAGAGCGGGATAGAGATAAGCCGGGGGACGCCGAGGATACTGCATACCGCAATGGGGATGCAGGAAGGGTATGCCGGCAACGGCTGGTACAATGGCTACAACAACAATACCTATGAGGACAGCGGGTTTGACTATGAGGCCTCTGTAAAGACCGGAGAGGAGGAGATAAAAAGAAGGCTGGCTGTTTTTGCGGCGGATCCGGCATATGCGATAGATTTTTACAGCGATAAATTCATCTCCACCTGGGCTGACCCGACCTACCAGTCCATAAACAGTGCTCCGGCGATAACCCTTGAAAACTGGGACGATAAGGTCAGAGGGGAGCTCTTAAACAGTATATACAGCGGAGGGCAGGCTTACAGCAAGATAGCCACTGTAGGCAATGTGATCAACGTTATAATAGTCGCCGGGGCTTTCTGCTTCTATGTATTCGTGTTCAGGTCAAAGAAAGAGGAACTGAGGATCATACTGCTGCTTTTTATGCTGTACACGATCGGGGGAATGCTCTTTCACGAGTTCTTCTGGGAGACAAAGGCGAGGTATGTCCCCACCTATGTCTACATTCTCGTACCCGTGGCGGCAGCGGGAATATACAGGGTTTGTGAGAGGATAGAGGCTATCCAAAAAAAATAGTTTGACACAGCTTCGGATTCGTGGTAGTCTCTCATATCATAAAAAGGCAAAGGCGTCTTGGAGTGAAAAACTCCGAGACGCCTTTTTTCGTTATCGCAGAGCCGCGCAGAGGAACTATTCCGGCTGCGCCGGAGCGCGGCTCGCGGGCGAGCAGGGGGCGATTTCATCTTCCCTACTCGATTATATTCTGGAGGGGAAAGACATGTGTTCCATAGCCGGTATCTGCGGAAAAGAAGCGGGATATGAAAAGCTTAAGGAGGCTCTTGAAAAGACCCATTCGAGAGGTCCGGACAGTATGCGGATAGTAAATACGGGAAACGGTTATCTGGGCTTTAACAGACTTTCGATAATGGGACTTAGCGAGGCAGGGATGCAGCCCTTTGTCTACAAGGGAAAGGAAAGCCTTTCCTCCGAAGGGATGTCGGGGGAGAGCGAAGAGGCATCTCTGCCGGAGGGGTGTGACTATGTTGTAGTCTGCAACGGGGAGATATACGGCTTCAGGAGCTTAAAAAGGGAGCTGGAGAGTAAGGGCTGCAATTTCCGCGGCGAGTCGGATTGCGAGATACTGGGGTACATGTACAGGGAGTACGGTACGGATATGTTTGTGCGTCTCGACGCGGAATTTGCAATGATACTCTACGACGTAAGGAATGACGAGTACATTGCAGCCAGGGACCCGATAGGAATACGCCCGCTCTATTACGGGGTTACGCAGCAGGGAAATTACGTATTCGCCTCCGAGCCCAAGAACCTTTTAGGACTCGCCGGTAAGATAAGACCCTTTCCTCCGGGACACTATTTTAAGGGAGGAAGGTTCATCTGTTACAGGGATATGTCTAAGGTAGGTTCCTGCAGTAAGGACGGGATAGAGGAGGTTACACAGCATATCCACGACCTTCTAATAGAGGGAGTTAAGAAGCGCCTCGACTCGGACGCTCCGGTAGGGTTTTTACTCTCAGGCGGGCTCGATTCCTCTCTGGTATGCGGCATAGCAGCAAATTTAAGCGAAAAGCCCCTGGAAACCTGGGCAATAGGGATGGACATAGATGCAATAGACCTAAAGTACGCAAGGGAGGTGGCTGACTACATCCATTCCAACCACCACGAGGTCATCATCACAAAAAAGGATGTGCAGGACGCCGTGGAGGAGGTCATAGAGCTTTTGGGAACCTACGATATCACGACCATAAGGGCATCCATTGGAATGTATCTGGTATGTAAGGCAATACATGAGAAGTCGGATATAAGGGTGATACTTACCGGGGAGATATCCGATGAGCTCTTTGGTTATAAATATACGGATTTCGCTCCGAGCGCGGAGGAATTTCAGAGGGAGGCGGAGAAGCGCATAAGGGAGATACATATGTACGACGTATTGCGGGCGGACCGGTGTATCAGCGTAAACTCTCTGGAAGCGAGGGTTCCCTTCGGCGATCTTGCCTTCGTCAAATACTGTATGGAAATAGACCCCAGGTTAAAGCTTAACACCTATGGCAAGGGAAAATATCTCTTAAGAAAGGCATTTGAAAAAGACGCACTTATACCGGAGAGCATACTTTGGAGGGAAAAAGCCGCATTTTCAGATGCGGTAGGACATTCCTTAAAAGACGACCTGACAGAACTGGGTGAACTGTGTTACACTGATGCAGAGTTTGAAATGGCTGTAAAAAAATATGAACACGCCAGACCTTTTACAAAAGAATCGCTGTATTACAGGGAGATCTTTGAGAAGTTTTATCCGGGACTGTCTGAGATGGTAGTGGATTTCTGGATGCCGAATAGGAGCTGGGAGGGCTGTGATGTCAACGACCCCTCGGCAAGAGTCCTTTCAAACTACGGTGCCAGCGGTAATTGAGTAACGAAAGGAGCAGTTATGATCAAGGAGGCAATCGAAAAAATAGTTTTAAAGGAGGACCTGTCCTACGACGAGGCGTACACCGTCATGAATGAGATCATGGACGGAAAGACCACCCCCACCCAGAACGCGGCGTTTCTGGCGGCGCTCTCGACAAAGAGCACCAAGGCGGAGACGATCGACGAGATCTTAGGCTGTGCCGCGGCAATGCGCGAGCACGCCACGAGGGTTGATACCGGGGATATGGAGACTCTGGAGATAGTGGGAACCGGCGGAGACAGGGCAGGGAGCTTCAATATTTCCACTACTACGGCATTTGTGGCGGCGGCAGCGGGAATAAAGGTGGCAAAGCACGGAAACAGGGCGGCTTCGTCCCTGTCCGGCACGGCGGACTGCCTGGAGGCACTCGGGGCAAATATTTCTTTAGAGCCGGAGAGCTGCATAAAGCTGCTTGAAGAGACGGGCTTTTGCTTTTTCTTTGCGCAGAAATACCATACCTCAATGAAGTACGTGGGCGCTATCCGAAAGGAGCTCGGTTTCAGGACGGTATTTAATATCTTAGGACCGCTCACAAATCCCGCCTTCCCCAAAAGGATGCTCTTAGGAGTTTATGATGAATATCTGGTAGAGCCTCTGGCTCAGGTTTTAAGCGGATTGGGAGCTAAACGCGGAATGGTGGTCTACGGAAAGGAAAAGCTGGACGAGATTTCCGCGGCAGGACCTACGGCTGTATGCGAATTTAAGGACGGCTGGTACAAGGCCTACGAGATAACACCGGAGCAGTTCGGATTAAAAAGATGCTCAAAGGAGGACTTAAAGGGAGGTTCGCCGGAGGATAACGCAAAAACAACCATAGGGATACTGGACGGCTCCCTTAAGGGACCGAAGCTGGATACGGTGCTTATGAACGCAGGAGCCGCCTTATATATAGCCGATAAGGCAGGCTCAATGCAGGAGGGCGTAGAGCTGGCAAAGGAGCTGATCGCAGGCGGAAAGGCGCTTGAGGCTATGGAGAGGTTCGTTAAGGCCTCGAAGGAAGTCTGAAGGAAATATAAGCATAAAATATTACAGACATATATTCAGGATTTGAGACAAGGGCGTCTCGGAGTTTTCTCCGGGACGCCTTTTTGTTATCGCCAAGCTGCGCAGAGGGGTCATTTTGGCTGTGCCGGAGCGCAGCTTGCGGACGGGCAGGGAAAAGCGTTCCAGCTCGATAGGAAAAAATGTTTTAAGGAGGGGCGGCAGACCCCGGAAGGAGGAAATCATGGCAAACAAAAACGTACCCGAATTATTTGGATCAATGGTCTTCGACGACAGGGTTATGAGGGCAAGGCTATCAGAGGATATATATACCTCCCTTAGAAAGACCATCGATGAGAATGAGAGGCTAAAAGAGGATGTCGCGGACGCGGTGGCGGCAGAGATGCGTGCCTGGGCGCTGGAAAAGGGCGCGACTCACTTTACTCACTGGTTCCAACCCCTAACCGGAGTTACCGCGGAAAAGCACGACAGCTTTATCTCTCCCTCGCCGGACGGAGGAGTGATAATGGAGTTTTCCGGCAAGGAGCTGATAAAGGGCGAGCCGGATGCGTCCTCGTTCCCCTCGGGCGGCTTAAGGGCAACCTTTGAAGCCAGGGGCTATACGGCATGGGACCCCACCTCCTACGCCTTTATCAAGGACCATACCCTGTGCATACCTACGGCATTCTGCTCGTACTCGGGAGACGCCCTGGATAAAAAGACGCCCCTGCTTCGCTCGATGCAGGCTTTGGACAAGCAGGCGAAGAGGATATTAAAGCTCTTCGGCAAGGAGGTAAAGTACGTGCGTACGAGCGTAGGTCCGGAGCAGGAATACTTCCTTATAGACAGGGAGATGTTTGATAAAAGACCCGATCTCGTCTACACCGGCAGAACCCTTTTCGGAGCCATGCCGCCCAAGGGACAGGAGCTCGACGACCACTACTTCGGAGTTATAAAGCCCAGAGTTACGGAGTTCATGGAGGACTTAAACAATGAGCTTTGGAAGCTCGGTATCCTCGCAAAGACAGAGCATAACGAGGTGGCTCCGGCACAGCACGAGCTGGCTCCGGTATTTTCCACTACGAACGTGGCAACGGACAATAACCAGCTTATGATGGAGATAATGCAAAAGGTTGCGAGAAAGCACGGAATGGTCTGCCTCCTGCACGAAAAGCCCTTTGCGGGAGTAAACGGCTCCGGCAAGCACAATAACTGGTCCATGGCGACAAGTGAAGGAGTAAACCTCTTATCTCCCGGAAAGACGCCCTATGAAAATGCACAGTTCTTACTGTTCTTAAGCGCGGTCATACAGGCTGTGGACGACTATCAGGACCTTTTGAGACTGGCGGTAGCGACCGCGGGAAATGACCACAGACTCGGAGCGAACGAGGCTCCGCCGGCTATAATCTCTGTATTTTTGGGAGACGAGCTCTCCGCGATCTTGGAGGCAATAAAGAACGATACGCCCTACGTCGGCAAGGAGAAGGAGGTAATGAAGCTGGGTGTACATACCCTGCCGAGCTTTTCAAAGGACAGCACCGACAGGAACCGTACCTCTCCGTTCGCCTTTACCGGCAATAAGTTCGAGTTCCGCTCTCTGGGCTCGTCTAACAGTATAGCCTGCTGCAACATGATGTTAAACAGCGCAGTGGCGGAAAGCTTAAGACAGTACGCGGATATCCTGGAGAAGGCGGAGGATTTCGAGAGTTCCCTGCACGAGCTCATAAAGGACACCATAAAGAAGCACGAGCGTATTTTATTCAACGGAAACGGCTACAGCGAGGAGTGGGTAAAGGAGGCAACCGAGGTCAGAGGTCTGTCCAACTTAAGGACTACTGCGGACGCCATGCCGCACCTTTTGGACAAAAAGAATATGGATATGCTGATTTCCCATAAGGTATTTACCGAGACTGAGCTTCATTCCAGATGTGAGATCATGCTGGAGAACTACTGCAAGACAGTAAATATCGAAGGTCATACCATGGTGGACATGGTAAGGAAGAACTATCTTCCAGCCATCGAGGGCTATCTTTGCGACCTTGCGAGGTCGGCATCGCTAATGAAGTCAGTCAGCGATAAGGTAAAGTGCAGCTATGAGATCACGACGATAGAGAAGCTTTCGGATCTTTCGGACAAAATTCTCGCGCAGGTGGGAGAGCTGGAAGAGGCGCTAAATAAGCTTAAAGGCTTTGAGGAGATCATTAAGACCTCGGAGGCTGTAAGGGATGAGGTTCTGCCGAAGATGGAGAGCCTAAGGAAGTACGTAGATGAGGCGGAGATGCTTACCGGAGAGGAGCGCTGGCCCTTCCCGAGCTACGGCAAGCTGCTGTTTTCAGTTTATTAAGGATCTGGAACCAGGAGGAAACTTAAATGACGACGGACCGGTTTAAGGAGATAAGGGAAAAGGGGCTGTACCGGCAGGAGTTTGAGCACGACAACTGCGGTATAGGTGCCATCATAGATATAAAGGGGCGTGCGGGACACGCCCTGGTCAGCGATGCGCTTTCCATAGTGGAAAACCTCGAGCACAGGGCGGGCAAGGATGCCGAGGGCAAGACAGGCGACGGAGTCGGAATACTGACCCAGATACCCCATAAGTTCTTTGTGCGAATGCTTAAGGAGGAGGGCATTGCGCTTCCCGGTTACAGGCAGTACGGGGTTGGAATGTTTTTCTTCCCAGGGGATGACCTTGGGCTTCGCCAGGCAAAATCAATGTTTGAGATAATCCTGCGCAAAGCCGGGCTTAAGCTCATCTGCTGGAGGAGGGTGGATATAAAGCCATCCGTCCTCGGAAGCAAGGCAAGAGAGTGCATGCCCTGTATATATCAGGCGTTTATTGAGCGGCCGTCGTCAGATAAGACCGATCTGGACTTTGACAGGAGGCTCTATATAGTCCGCAGGGAATTTGAGCAAAGCAGCGTGAATACCTACGTGCCCTCGTTGTCGTGCAGGACCATCGTGTATAAGGGCATGTTCCTGGTAGGTCAGCTCAGAACATTTTTTACCGACCTTGAGGACGGGGACTACGAATCCGCCATAGCCATGGTGCACTCGCGCTTTTCGACCAATACGGCGCCAAGCTGGAACAGGGCGCATCCCAACAGGCTCATGGTACATAACGGGGAGATAAATACTATCAAGGGAAATGCGGATAAGATGCTGGCGAGGGAGGAGACGATGCATACGGACAGGTTCTCCTCGGAGGATATGACGAAGGTACTGCCCGTCATCTCCCAGAGCGGCTCTGATTCCGCGATGCTCGACAACACTCTGGAATTTCTGATGATGAGCGGGATGGAGCTGCCTTTGGCGGCGGCTATACTGATACCGGAGCCCTGGTCGCACAATGACACGCTCTCTCAGGAGGAGAGGGATTTTTACCAGTACTATGCCACGATGATGGAGCCCTGGGACGGACCTGCATCCATACTCTTTTCCGACGGGGATATCATGGGCGCCATACTGGACCGCAACGGCTTAAGACCTTCAAGGTATTATGTGATGGACGACGGCAGGCTCATACTCTCCTCGGAGGTGGGAGTATTGGAGCTCGACGAGAGCCACATCATTAAGAAGGAGCGTCTGCACCCGGGGAAGCTTCTGGTGGTGGATACGAGGCTTAAAAGGATCTTATATGACGAGGAGATAAAGGAGCGCTACGCACATGCAAAGCCCTACGGGGAGTGGCTAGACAGCCGGCTTTTAACCTTATCTTCCTTAAAGGTGCCGAATAAGGGTATCGAAAAATATTCCGGACAGGAGAGAGCAAGGCTGCAAAAGGCATTTGGCTACACCTGGGAAAACTGCCGGGAGAGCATACTGCCGATGGCTCTAAACGGCAGCGAGGCAATAGGCTCAATGGGAGTGGACACGCCAATAGCGGCTCTGTCTAATGAATACCAGCCTCTGTTTTATTATTTCAAGCAGCTTTTCGCCCAGGTGACAAATCCGCCCATCGATGCCCAGCGGGAGGAGATAGTTACCGCAAGATCGGTGTATCTTGGCAAGAACGGAAATCTTTTGGAGGAGAGACCGGAAAACTGCCAGGTGCTAAAGATAAACAATCCAATACTCACGGACCTGGACCTTTTAAAGATACGCCATATGGACAAGGAGGGCTTTAAGGTCGCCGAGGTCTCTATCCTGTTTTACAAGAGCACTCCGATAGAAAGGGTGCTGAAGCTCCTTTTCGTAAAGGTGGATAAGGCTTACAGGGAGGGGGCTAATATACTGATACTCTCCGACAGGGGAGTGGATGAAAACCATGTGGCGCTGCCCTCGCTACTTGCGGTGGCTGCCGTCCATAAGCACCTGGTGGATACGAGGAAATGCACTGCGATGTCCTTGATAGTAGAGTCAGGCGAGCCCAGAGAGGTACATCATTTTGCGACGCTTTTGGGGTATGGCGCCTCTGCGGTAAATCCGTATCTGGCACATGCCACGATCTCACAGCTGATAGATGAGGGAGTGCTCGATAAGGACTACTATGCCGCAGTTGAGGATTACGACAACGCAATACTTTTCGGCATAGTAAAGATAGCATCGAAGATGGGTATATCCACGCTCCAGTCCTATCAGGGAAGCAAGATATTCGAAGCAATAGGCATCTCGGAGGAGGTCATTAACGAATATTTTACCGGCACGGTCAGCCGGGTGGGAGGCATTACCCTTGAGGATATAGGAGAGGCGGTTTATAAGCAGCACAGCAGAGCCTTTGATCCCCTCGGGCTTAAGGTGGATCTCGAGCTTACGGCTCTGGGGAGGCATAAGGAGAGGAGCCAGGGAGAGAAGCACAGATATAATCCCAGGACTATCCATATGCTCCAGCTTTCAACGAGGGAGGGAAGCTACGAAAAATTCAGGGAATACAGCAGCATGGCGGATTCTGAGACGAGCGGGAGTCTAAGGAGCCTCCTTGAGATAAGATATCCTAAAAAGGGTATTCCGCTGGACGAGGTAGAAAGTGAAGAGTCCATAGTAAAGAGATTTAAGACCGGAGCCATGTCCTACGGCTCCATTTCGGAGGAGGCGCACCAGACCCTTGCGATAGCGATGAACCGCCTTCACGGAAAGAGCAACAGCGGAGAAGGCGGAGAGAGCGAGGAGAGGATGGGCTCTGCAGGCTCGGAAAATGACAGAAATTCCGCCATAAAGCAGGTTGCGAGCGGAAGATTCGGCGTTACAAGCCGGTACTTAGTCAGTGCGACGGAGATACAGATAAAGATGGCTCAGGGAGCCAAGCCCGGAGAGGGAGGACATCTTCCGGGGAAAAAGGTCTATCCGTGGATAGCAAAGACCAGGCACTCCACCCCTGGCGTGAGCCTTATCTCGCCGCCGCCCCACCATGACATCTATTCCATAGAGGATCTCGCGCAGCTCATATACGACCTTAAATGCGCCAATAAGAACGCAAGGATATCGGTAAAGCTCGTATCGGAGGCGGGAGTTGGAACCGTAGCGGCGGGAGTGGCAAAGGCAGGTGCCGCGGTGGTGCTGATCTCCGGCTATGACGGCGGTACCGGGGCTGCTCCCTTATCCTCGATACACAATGCGGGTCTGCCCTGGGAGCTGGGACTCGCGGAGACCCACCAGACCCTTCTTGCCAACGGCTTAAGAAACCGCGTGGTCATCGAGACGGACGGAAAGCTTATGACGGGAAGGGATGTTGCAATTGCCGCAATGCTAGGGGCGGAGGAGTTCGGCTTTGCCACCGCACCGCTCATAACCCTGGGCTGCGTAATGATGAGGCAGTGCCAGTCCGATACCTGCCCCATGGGAGTGGCGACGCAAAATCCCGAGCTCAGGAAGCGCTTTGCCGGAAAGCCGGAATACGTTGAAAATTTCATGCTCTTTATAGCCCGTGAGCTCCGAGAGATAATGGCACTCCTCGGCATCAGGACGGTTAGGGAGCTGGTGGGAAGGAGCGACCTTTTAAGAAAAAGGGAGGGGCTTAGCGCATCGCAGGATAAGATAGACCTTTCCAGGATACTCTTTAATATGGAGGATAGCGCTTCGATAGATGGTGAAAAGGACCTCTATGATTTCAGGCTAAAGGATACGAGGGATGAAAAGGAGCTTATCAATAACGGAAAGGTCATAAGGGCGATAAAGACCGGCAATAAGGCAGCGGTGGAGGTTCAGGTCAAGAGCACAGACAGGACCTTCGGGACCCTTTTAGGGGCGGAGATTACCCGGAACTCTCCCGCAGGCCTTGGGGAGGACACTATAACGGTAAACTGCAGGGGCTCGGGAGGACAGAGCTTTGGAGCCTTTATTCCCGCGGGTCTTACCTTAAAGCTTACGGGAGACTGCAACGACTATCTCGGGAAGGGACTGTCCGGCGGAAAGCTCATAGTTGCGGCGCCCAGGGCAGCAAAATATGATCCCGAGGAAAATATAATCGCCGGCAACGTGGCTTTGTACGGAGCCACCTCGGGACAGGCATATATAGCAGGTCGGGCAGGAGAGAGGTTCGCTGTAAGAAATTCCGGAGCCACAGCTGTCGTAGAGGGTGTGGGGGAGCATGGCTGCGAGTATATGACTGGCGGGACCGTTGTGATTTTAGGAAGCGTAGGGAAGAATTTTGCCGCGGGAATGAGCGGAGGAGTGGCATATGTGCTGGATGAGGACAATACCCTTTATAAGAATTTAAATAAGCAGCTTGTCAGTATGGAGGTGCCGGAGCATAAGGAGGACATAGCGGAATTAAAGAAGCTGATAGCCGCCCATGCCGGGACTACGCAATCTAAGAAGGCAGGGCTGATACTTTCACGCTTCGAGGAGTATATACCTCATTTTAAAAAGATCATCCCCGTGGATTATAAGGAGATAAGGAAGCTGATAGCCCGGGAGATGGAGGCTGGGGCGGACAGAGAGAGTGCAAAGATCGAGGCATTCAGAGCCTTTACGGGAGGTGAAGGATAATGGGGAAGATAAGCGGATTTTTGGAGTATGCTAGAGAGGACGGCAGGGTAAGAGCAGAGGAAGAGAGGGTAAAGGACTTTAAGGAGTTTCATGAAAGGCTGGAAGAGCAGGCCCAGCGCGCCCAGGCAGGAAGATGCATGGACTGCGGAGTGCCGTTTTGCCAGGCGGGAGTGATGATAAGCGGGATGATGTCCGGCTGTCCGCTCCACAATCTCGTCCCGGAGATAAATGACCTTGTATACAGGGGAAAGCTTAAGGAGGCATATAAAAGGCTGTCCATGACTCACAGTTTCCCGGAATTTACCAGCAGGGTATGTCCGGCTCTCTGCGAAGCGGCATGCACCTGCGGGGTACACGATGCTCCGGTTTCTACTAAGGAAAACGAGAAGGCTGTTATCGAATATGCCTTTGAGCACGGCCTTGTAAAGGAGGAGAGACCGGAGGTGAGGACGGGAAAGAGGATAGCAGTGGTAGGCAGCGGACCGTCAGGACTTGCGGCGGCGCAGCTTTTAAACCGCAGAGGTCATGAGGTCACAGTTTTTGAAAGGAGTGACAGAGCGGGGGGACTCTTAAGATACGGCATCCCGAATATGAAGCTGGAAAAAGACCTTATCGACAGGCGGGTAAGGCTGATGGAGGAGGCAGGGGTAAGGTTTGAGGTCAATACTGACGTAGGCAGGGATATTGCGGCAAAGGAGCTCGAAAAGGAATTTGACAGCATAATTTTATGCTGCGGAGCTTCTAAGCCCAGAGATATAGCTGCTCCGGGGAGAGAGGCCCAGGGCATCTTTTTCGCCGTGGATTTTCTTTCAGAGGTGACTAAGAGGCTCTTAGACAGCGATTTTAAGACCGTGCCCTATGAGCTGGCAAAGGATAAGGATGTTGTGATAATCGGAGGGGGAGATACGGGAAATGACTGTGTGGGAACCTGCATACGGCTCGGAGCCAGGAGCGTGACCCAGCTTGAGATGATGGCGAAGCCGCCGGAGCAGAGACTAAAAACCAATCCCTGGCCGGAGTGGCCGAGGATAATTAAGGTGGACTACGGACAGGAGGAGGCTATATGGAAGTTCGGTCATGACCCAAGAATTTACCAGACCACGGTTAAGGAATTTATCAAGGATAAGCAGGGGAAGCTTAAAGAGGCGGAGCTTGTGTCCTTAAGATCCGTTAAGGATGCCGCCACCGGGCGGATGAACATGGTTCCGGTGGAGGGGAGCGAGCGCCGGTGTCCCGCCCAGCTCGTACTTATTGCGGCGGGGTTCCTTGGCAGCGAGAAATATGTCACGGATGATTTCGGGGTGGAGGTCGATCAGCGCACCAATATTAAGACTGAGCCCGGGAAGCACGCTTCCTCTAAAAGTAAGGTATATGCGGCGGGGGATGTCCATATCGGGCAGTCTCTCGTAGTCAGAGCCATTGCGGAGGGCAGGGCTGCAGCAGCGGAGGTGGACTGCGCTCTCATGGGATATACAAATTTGTAGAAAAAATGATATGAGCATATTTTAAATGAAGCTTAGGGAAACGCTTAACGCATATGGCACCGTTTTCAAGCTGTACTTAATGCGAGGATATTCATAGATGATGACAAATAAGACGAAATATATTTTTGTGACCGGAGGAGTGGTTTCGGGTCTCGGAAAGGGAATAACTGCGGCTTCCCTAGGGCGGCTCTTAAAGGCGCGGGGCTTAAAGGTGGCGGCGCAGAAGCTGGACCCGTATATAAATGTGGACCCCGGGACCATGAGTCCCTACCAGCACGGGGAGGTCTACGTCACCGAGGACGGGGCTGAGACGGATCTGGACCTCGGGCACTACGAAAGGTTTATCGACGAGGATCTGACAAGGTTTTCAAATCTTACCTCCGGCAGGGTCTACTGGAACGTGCTGAATAAGGAGAGGCGGGGGGAGTATCTGGGCTCGACGGTTCAGGTCATCCCGCATATAACAAATGAGATCAAGGCGTTTGTCTACAGAGCCGGAAAGGAGACCGGGGCTGACGTGGTGATAACGGAGATAGGGGGGACGATCGGGGATATCGAATCACAGCCCTTTTTAGAGGCTGTGAGGCAGATATCCCTTGAAACAGGTCCTAAGGGCAGCTTATTTATACACGTGACGCTGGTGCCCTATCTGCACGGTTCAAACGAGCATAAATCGAAGCCGACCCAGCACTCCGTAAAGGAGCTTCAGGGCATGGGAATCAAGCCGGATATAATCGTGCTTCGCTGCAACGAGCCTTTGGATGAGGGGATATTTAAAAAGATATCCATGTTCTGCAACGTGCATGAGGACTGCGTTATAGAAAACAGGACCTTAGACTGCCTCTACGAGGCGCCGTTAATGCTAGAGGGCTCCGGGTTTTCCGGGGTGGTTTGCAGGGAGCTTGGAATAGATGCGCCTAAGCCGGAGCTTAAGGAATGGGAGGAGCTGGTAAGGCTCATTAAGAATCCGGAGAGGGAGCTGACGATAGCCCTCGTGGGGAAATACGTGCAGCTCCACGACGCCTATCTTTCGGTGGCGGAGGCGCTAAGGCACGCAGGGTATTCGTTCAACGCCCGTATCAATATCAGATGGGTAGATTCCGAGGAGGTTAATGAGGGGAATTTAAAGGACTGTTTCGAGGGAGTATCGGGGATCATAGTGCCGGGAGGCTTCGGAGACAGGGGGATAGAGGGCATGATCCTGGCAGCGGGCTATGCCAGGGAGAACAATGTCCCCTACTTAGGGATATGCCTTGGGATGCAGATAGCCGTCATAGAATTTGCCAGAAACGTGGCGGGCATTGAGGACGCCTGTTCGGGGGAATTTCACGAGCCCTCTCAAAATAAGGTCATTGATTTTATGCCGGGGCAGTCGGACGAGGTGGAAAAGGGCGGGACCTTAAGGCTTGGAAGCTACCCCTGCAGTATCTTAAAGGGGAGTCTTATGGAGAAATGCTACAGAACCGCGGAAATAAGCGAAAGGCACAGGCACCGCTACGAATTTAACAACGATTACAGAGAGAGCCTTCAGGAAAAGGGACTTGTCCTATCCGGTCTTTCGCCCGACGGAAGGCTCGTGGAGGCGGTGGAATTAAAAAATAATGACTTTTTTGTCGGGGTGCAGTTCCACCCGGAATTTAAGTCACGACCCAACAGACCACACCCGCTGTTTAAGGGGTTTATCGAAGCGGGGGCGCATATAATGTAAAATAAGAATAGAGTGAGAATATTGATATGGGGATTGCTTCACTGCAATCCCTTTTTTTGGTACAATTTATAATAAACGCCAGATAGAAGGGAAGAACAGGAGCTTAAGGCAATATGAGATCACGGATCCATCTGTCCGAGCATTTTACATACGGGAAACTCCTGCGATTTACGCTTCCGTCTATTGTGATGAATGTATTCGCATCACTCTATATCATTGTGGACGGATATTTTGTTGCTGATTTTGTGGGAAAGACGGAATTTGCGGCTGTAAACCTGATCCTGCCGGTACTTAATATCATGGGAACCATCGGTTATATGTTCGGCGTGGGCGGCAGCGCACTTATCGCAAAGACTCTTGGGGAGAAGAACAGGGAGAAGGCGAACAGCCTTTTTTCCATGATCGTGCTGACTTCCTCGATCCTTGGCGTTTTGATGACGATAGGGGGATTTATATTCATGCCCCAGATCACAGTCTTGCTCGGTGCCGAGGGAAGGCTCCTTGAAAACACTGTATTGTATGGACGGATATTTATTCTGTCGCTTCCACTGTGGATATTGGTATATGAGTTCCAGCTTTTCTTTGTTACTGCCGAAAAGCCAGGGCTGGGTCTTGCGGTCACGGTATGTGCGGGACTGAGCAATGTTCTGTTGGATGCGATCTTTATCATCGTCTTTAAGTGGGGGCTTGCAGGGGCTGCGGCAGCCTCCGCCATGACCCAGGTTGTGGGAGGTGCGTTTCCGCTTATTTATTTCGGTCGAAAAAATGACAGCCTGCTTAAGCTGGTAAAGCCTGTTTGGGACGGCAGGGCACTGATCAAATGCTGTACAAACGGTTCTTCGGAATTTATGGCGGAGGCCGCAACGTCCCTCGTTGGGATCGTCTACAATGTACAGCTGCTTAAGTACGCAGGTGAGGATGGAGTTGTAATTTACGGTCTGTTAATGTATTTCAGCCTTATCTTCTGCGCTATTTTTGTCGGGTATTCCAACGGAGTGGGCTCCGTGTTCAGTTATCATTACGGTGCACAGGATCATGAGGAGCTTAAGAACCTGCGAAAAAGGAGTCTTGTGATCATCGCTCTTACGTCCGCCATGATGTTCATCCTGTCTGAAACACTGGCTCTTCCGTTTTCCACTTTGTTCCTTAAGGATGAGGGGCAGCTGGTACAGGGGGCTGTACATGCGTTCAGGATATTTTCCATCGGATACCTTTTTGCGGGAATTGCTATTTTCAGTTCAGCTTTCTTTACCGCTCTGAACAACGGGCAGATATCAGCGCTGATATCTTTCTTAAGGACTTTTATTTTCGAGCTCGGGGCTGTGCTAATTCTGCCGTTGCTGCTTGGAGTGGACGGCATATGGTGTTCTGTAGTTTTCGCTGAGCTGATGGCAGCTGTGACCGGCGGCATCTTTATGGTCGCTCTTCGAAAAAAGTATCACTACTGAGGTAAAAACGGCGGGCAGCTGCTTTTTTAACGCTGCCCTTTTTTACGTAAAGATAATATGTATATATATGCTAAAATAATGTAAAATAAAACTATTATTTCTCCCGAGGTTTAAAGCTTATGAAATTAAATTACGGAATATCTGACAGACCGCCTTTCCCGAGGCTCATATCCCTGGCTTTGCAGCAGATGATGGCCATTCTGACCGCGACGACCGCGCTGCCGATGTTGGTCGGCCATGGGGTATCGCCTGCAGCGGCGATGTTCGGGGCAGGGGCGGGAACCTTTCTTTATCTGCTGCTGACAGGTCTTAAAAGCCCGATGTTCCTGGGCTCGTCCTTCACCTTCCTCGGCTGCATGCTGGCGGCGTTTGCAGGAGGAGTTTCGGTGGGGCTCGGAATGCTCGGTCTCATTATCGGCGCCACAGCCGCGGGTCTGGTGTATGTCGTTCTTGCCATTGTAGTAAAGAAGGTGGGAGTTGACTGGATAGAAAGGCTTATGCCGCCCGTGGTCATCGGACCCAGCATTGCGATAATCGGGCTTTCCCTCGCCGGCAATGCGGTAAGCAATATGAGAACGGGAAATGTGATGAAGATCCTGGATACCGGCGCGGGCGTGCCCGTGGCGTCGGAGTATGTCACGATAATTTGCGCTCTTGTTACGCTTGCGGTTACGATCATAAGCTCGGTCTACGGAAATAATATCCTTAAGCTCATCCCCTTTCTGATGGGGATGGTCGCGGGCTATGCTGTCGCCGCCCTATTTACTGTTGCAGGTAACGTTTTAAGTATTGATGCCTTAAAGATCGTCGATTTTGAGATCTTTTCCCGTACGATGTTCCCGGATGGAAAAATTTCATTAGCTTCCTTTATCAGTGTGCCCGATTTTGTTTTCATAAAAGCCATCGACGGAGTAAGTGAGCTTTCCGTTTCGTATGTTATAACGATCCTTACCGCATATATACCGGTAGCCCTTGCAGCCCTTGCGGAGCATATCGGAGATCATAAAAATCTCTCCTCAATAATTGGAAAAGATCTGCTGAAAGATCCCGGGATGGAGAGAACCCTGCTCGGAGACGGGCTCGGCTCCATTGTGGGTGCTTTTTTCGGAGGGTGTCCGAATACGACCTACGGAGAGGCGATAGCCTGTGTGGCACTGACGGGAAACGCCTCCACCATAACTACGCTGGCGGCATCCTTAGGCTGTATCGGCTTCGCATTTTTTACACCCTTTATGGCCTTCATAAGCTCTATGCCATCCTGCGTAATGGGAGGTATCTGCGTGGCGGCATATGGCTTTATCACGGCCTCTGGGCTTAGAATGATACAGAATATCGACCTGAACGAAAACAGGAATATCTTTGTGATTTCTGTGATCCTGATAACCGGGGCAGGGCAGCTGAGCTTAAACTTCGGGGCAGTCACAATAACCGAGGTCGCCTCAGCCCTCGTCCTTGGAATACTTACAAATCTGCTGATGTCCCGGTCGCGTTACCAGGGATAAGCTTACGGTCTTAAAGGCAGCCAGAACCATGTTTTCCGATGGCAGGACAAGATTTATAGTCTCCACCTTCTTTAAGTACGTGTCCGCTTATATGCTTAAGAAAGGGATACGTATGGACGGGGTATATACAAACCAGAATGTTTATGAAGAGCTGCTTAAAGAGGGGTCGCTGGCGGATCGTGACAGTCAGAAAGCGGCACTTGATTTTGGAGAAAAGATCTCGACTGAGCAGGAGAAGGAAGAAAAGGAGCAGGAAAGGCAGGTGAAGCTGAGGAAGGAACAGGAGAGGAAAAAGGGGAAGAAATAGGGAGCTATGAAAATTTTGAAATTTTAAAAAAAAAAATTTGCCAATTACTGCCAACTGTCGTTTTCGTTACGTATATATAAGCAGAAGGTAATCATTAAAAGACAAGAGGAGTCAGAACCCCTTGGATAATACGGGGAGTTACAAATGTGATCACCGTTCAACAAAATTAAAAAAATCAGGAGATCAATTAAAATGGCAGAACGCGAAAATCAAAACAATCTTGAAATCAAAAAGTTGAGCAAGGAAGAACTTGGAGCAGTAGCAGGCGGCAACGCACAGGAAACGTCAAATGACAGCCGCTTTCTTAACAGCCTGAACGGCTCGACGGACCGTTACGGCCCGGAGCGTATGTCGTGGTCATTTGGAGCTCTTTCTGCGGAAATTGTAAAAGGCTGGGCGTCAGTCGGAATAAAAGCAGAAGTGTGTTGGCTTTGCGGCGGTTTCGGCAAGAACAACAGATATTATCTTGACGGCAAAGAGATCTCTCAGGAAGAGGCTCGTCAGCACGCAATGGAAGTTACCGGGCACTATATGACGGAAAAAGATTGGAAATGGTAAAAATTTTTGCCAATTACTGCCAACAGTCGTTTTCGGTACGTATATATAAGCAGAAGGTAATCATTAAAAGACAAGAGGAGTCAGAACCCCTTGGATAATACGGGGAGTCACAAATGTGATCACCGTTCAACAAAATTAAAAAAATCAGGAGGACAGTTAAAATGTCAGAACGCGAAAATCAAAACAATGTTGAAATCAAAAAGTTGAACAAGGAAGAGCTTGACCAGGTGGCGGGCGGCAACGCGGAGCAAACGGCAAACGACAGCCGCTTTCTTAACAGCCTGAACGGCTCGACGGATCGTTACGGCGTGGCGCGTATTACGTGGTCATTTGGAGCTCATACTTCGGAAATCACAAAAGGCTGGGCGACAGTCGGAATAAGAGCAG
>JAGBNT010000057.1 GCA_017634255.1 Lachnospiraceae bacterium | reverse complement strand
TCATAAACACGGCTTGTTCTCCGCAACTCGCTTGTTTCGCGCGACCTAAAGGTCTTCGAAACTGCGCTCAAACATATGCTCGCCCAAGCCTAATCGCAGGCACTATTTGCCAAGAACTGCTGGCTAATTTTTTATATTTTGCATAATAAGCTACAGCCCTCTATAATTACCCTCTTTCTTTCACAAGCTTTATGATCTCTTCGCTATCTAAGCCGTCAAGGGCTTTTGCTATCTTTTTCATCCTATCGGCATCATCTTTTCCGAGGCTGTAATTCCCGACCTCATCCAGCACCGACCTTACGCCGTCATAATCCAAAACCTCCGCCAGCTCACCTATAGCCCCGTAGGCTTCCAGAAGCGAAGATTCATCAATCTCCGGCTTATCGTCAGCCTCGCCGCTGCCTTCCTCCTCGGGCTTTAAGAAGCTAAGCTTTTCAATGAAGTTTACATAACTATCTATCAGTTCAGGAGTCAGCCTCTCTATCTCCGCGACATTGCCGCTGTCTCCGCACTCTTCAAGATACGCCGCCTTCTCGGAAAGCGCCCTTAAGCCGATGAGACGGGCAGAGCTCTTAAGGGCATGTACCTTTATGGTATAGTTCTTATAGTCCTTCTTTTCAAAGAAGTCCATTATCTCCTTCACCGACTCTTCGCCCAGCTGCACAAAGCTCTCCGCCGACTCCAGAAGGATGCTCTCCTTCATACAGTTTTTAAGCGCAAAACCGTAGTCCAAACCCTCGACCTCTTTTAGTTTGCTTAAGTTTACATAACTTAGTTCACTGCCATCTCCAGCCTTTCCAAACCTCTCATCCCCGGGCAAAATGACCTTCCCCTCGGGAATATATGCCATCAGCATCTTCTCCAGCTTCACACTGTCGATGGGCTTGGAAAGATAGTCTGTAAAGCCAGCCGCTATGAATGCCTCCCTTGCGCCGCTCGTGACGGTGGCGGTCAGAACGATTATAGGCGTGCTCTCGTTAATGTAGTTATCCGTATGCCTCATGGCATGAAGGGTCTGGGTTCCGTCCATCCCCGGCATCCTCTGATCCAGAAAGATGACGTCATAGGGCGTATTCTCATAGAGCTTTAGAGCCTCATCCCCACTGTCCGCCGTATCTATCTGAACCTGTGTATTTTCTAAAAGCCCCTTAAATACCAGCAGATTCATCTTCGTATCGTCCACGACCAAAACCCTTGCCTCAGGGGCGTGGAAGCTCTCCTTATAAGCCGCGTTCTCAAGAGAGCGCTCGTACATCTCGTTAAAGTTGCCTATCGGAGCCGGATCCACTATTTTCTGCTCCACCTCATAGGAAAACTCCGACCCCTCTCCGTATACACTCTTAACCTTGAGCTCGCTCCCCATCATATGCAGGAGGTTCATCACGATATTCATTCCCAGCCCTGAGCCCTCTATGCTCCTGTTCCTGTCCTCCTCTATGCGCTCAAAGGGCTTGAAAAGCTTGTCCATATCCTCCTTTTTTATACCTATGCCAGTATCCTTTACGGAAAAGGAGAGCATGACATTTCCGTTACCGAGCCTCCTTTGCCCTATCTTCATCGTGACCGACCCCTCCTCTGTATACTTTACGGCATTGGTCAGGATATTGGTAGCGCACTGCTTGAGCCTTATCTCATCTCCCAAAAGCAGATGGGGAGTCTCAGGGTCTATCTCCACCTTAAATTCCAGCTGCTTCTCATCGGTACGCACCTTTATCATATTCACAAGGTCATTGACCACCGAACCCAGCTCGTATTCTACATTGATGATCTCCATCCTGCCGGATTCGATGCGGGATACGTCCAATACATCATTTATAAGCCCCAAAAGATTGCGTCCCGAGTTCTGGATGCCAAGGGCGCTTGCCTTCGTAGCCTCCTCCTTTGTGGAACGTATTATCATCTCATCCAGACCGAGGATAGCGTTTATGGGTGTGCGAATCTCGTGGGACATGCTGGATAAAAATCTGGACTTCGCCTCGCTCGCAGCGTTGGCAGCTATAGCCATATCCTCCAGCTCCCGGGTCATTGCGTCCATAAAGGTCAGAAGCCTGTTTAAAAGCGGTATCTCCTTTTTCTTTATCTGTATCCTGCAGCTCTTTTCGTCGTTCATCAGCGCCCACTCCTCGGCGGGACCTTCCCTCATTCCCACCGCGACCAGGGCGGAGTTCAGCTCTCCTCCCCCCTCTGCGTCGCACAATATCTCGGAAAAGCCGAAGAGATTTATGAGCTGCGGGGCATACTGCCTGTAAAAGTCCGATTCCACATGCTCATCTTCTCCTAAGAGCATTATCCTGTTGCCGCATGTTACGAGGATCATTGCCTCGGGATTAAAGCTTAGATAGCTTCGGCTGTCATTTAAGACCTCATTTAAAATGTCCCGGGGATTTCCCAGAGACAGGCTGAGCTCATCCCCCTCATGGACCGGCACGCTGAACTTAAGCTGACCATCCAGATCATTCCCCTTTAAGCCTATCCTAGCCACATTCCTTTTTCCCCGGCGGAGTACAAGAGGAAACTCGCATATATTAAGAGCCGTTATCTGATCCTCTTCCAGCCCCAGATAGCTTTTATAGATATATGTCGCCTCTCTCCCGTCTATCTCATCCACCAGAATATCCGAGCTGGTCTTTGTGATCTTAAATTTTCTCCCTATGGGCTTCCAGCCGAAATTATAGGATGCACGTATCTGAAGCTCTGCTCCGTGGAACACCACCGCAAAAAAGACATCCCCGTAAGTCCCCTCCGTATCCGCCACATAGCCTAAATATTCATCCGACCAAAAGCAGCCGTTAGCCGATTTTGTTCCGAAAAAGGGATAGCGCCGGCGCTCCTGATCCAACTCCTCCAAGGCTCTTTCAACGTTAAAAAAGCCCATGGATGCCACCACGAACACCCCCCGGACATCTTCATAACCTGCCAGATCCGCCTTCATAGCCTTGCCAAGCTTCTCTGCATCGTTTTCCATGCCGATCCTATATTTAAGAACGTCCACACAGTCCCCGTTGAACAGGAAAAAGCTGTATTCCGTGCGCCTTAAGCCCTTCTCGATATACTCATTCTGATTGCCCGCATTGTTAAAGGCGATTATCTTCAAATCCCTGAGGTCGGAGGCTGCCCTTTTAACAAGCCTGTCAATCTCGACCCTGTCCCAATTCATCATCGCCATCATAAGGAATCTTCCCCTGGCGGTTTCATATTCCGGCAGTGCCTTGATATCCGCTATCATAGCGTCATACTCTTTATCATTATCAACACAATAGGTCTTCTGGATCATTTTGCATCTCCATTTAATATATTATGTAAACCTGTCAAGCAGATCAATTATGTTAAATTATGTAAACCTGACTGATCTGTCATCAATTCAGCTCCCGGGAGCCTGTCTCTTTTCAAAGAACTCATCAATAGTCTTTATGAGCTCCTCCGGGGGCATGGACTTTAAAAGGTAGTTAACCGGCTTTAACGCGAGCGCCGTCATAACGCTCTGCTTATCTCCCTTTGCCGTTAAGAACATGACCGGAGGCGCCTCTATGGATGGCTCGCTCTTTAACATCTCTAAGACCTTCGGTCCGTTCACCACCGGCATCTCATAGTCTAAAAGTATAAGGTCCACCTGCGTCTTGGCAAGAAAGGTAATCGCGCTGACTCCCGAATTTGCCATATACACCGAATATCTGTCCGAAAGTATTCCCTTCATCGTCTTTAGAGCCTGGGCGCTGTCGTCTACGATAAGTATCCTCTTCTTCTCGTTCTCCTTCTCCACCTTGGAGAAAGCCCTTTCAAGCTCCTCAGCCAGGACATGTACATCCAAGGGTCTTTCATATGAGTTTCCTATCTCCTCCTCCGGGAGTATCGCCTGCACATCCTTAAGCTCATCGGGGTTTCCTATGAGCGTCAGTAAAATATGCTCCTCGGCTATATGATCCCTTAAATAGACAAGGAGCTCATCATTTACATCGTCGGGACCGTTCAGATAAAACACCCAGACCCGCGTTTCCTCCCTTGCCTTGTCTATGGCGGTAATGTCCGGAGCCGTGCGCTTCACCGAAAAGCCCTCCTTTTCCAGACCCTTGCCCGCTGCATTGACTATAAAGCTGTTTATCTTGCCGATCAAAAGAACTTCCTTTTCCATAAAACTGCCCTTTCACTTTTTCAGCTGTTTAATGCACCAATCGCTCCGCTGCTAAAGCAACTCCCGCAATCCTACATCATTACATTTAACCTGCCCTCATTCTCAAGGCTGAAATGATCATGGGTCTCGAAGTATTTTTCGAGTACCTCCCTGTCCCCTGCGCTTATTCGCTTTATCCTGATCCCGCTGTCCCTGCCCTTAAGGTCGAGTCCAAGGAATATCCCGGCGTTCTTATAGGCATAGGCTGTTATGCCTACTTTGTATTCCCTGTCCTCCTCCACCGGTCTTCCCTTAAAATACACCTGTCTGACCTTATAATCCGACTTGTCAAAATCCACGCGGATGCTGCCGGAAAAGAGGAAGAATATCATGGTCCCGAACCACGCCTCCTTCCGGTAGATATGACTAAGCAGCTCAATAAGCCTGCCGCCCTTTAGCCTCATCATATAAACCGCGTTATCGTAGGGATAGGAAAGCTCAAAATCCTTGCGTCTGACCGTCGGTCCCAGCATCCTGCACCGGATGATATTTGTAGAGAGAAAGAATACATCGGCGCCAAAGGCGTCACTGTATATATCTGCAAAGAGGTCGATAAGCTGGGTCTCCCTGTGAAAGCCGCCGTGCTCATATTCCCGCTCCAGAGTGAATAGCACCTGATCGTACTTACTGTCGGTCCTGCCCTTCATCCTTCCGAGGTAGAAATCTATTAGTCCATCAGGTTTACATAATTCAGCTATGCCTCTCCCCTTTCTGCCCTCTTTCTCGATATTAACTATATCCCCGCATCTTATAACATTCTCCCCTGAGACTCCCTCCTTTTCCTCCACAGGTGCTACGAGCTTCCATTTATAGCTTTCTATCCTTCGCTCTCTTTTGTTAAATATTATATCAAAGCGGCCTATCTGGGAACTCCCCAGCCCGGCCTGGGCTATGGTTATCCCGTTGACTACGAGGGGCTCCTCCATAAAGGTATGGGAATGGGCTCCTATTATAAAGTCCACGCCCCATTCAGGCTTTATTAGCTCAGCTAATTTTTTATCCTCCTCAATGCCGATATGGGTGAGCAGTATTGTTATATCCGCCCTGTCCCAGTCCGTAGCGGCGAATACCTTGTCTATCTCCTTGTAGACATCCCGTACTCCCACCTCTGTCTCTATGAGCTCCTCCTGGCTTATCTTCTCCGATACGCTTTCGGTGAGGACTCCTATGAACCTTACCCTGACGCCGCCCCTCTCTATGTCAAAATATGGCATGAAGAGCCTGCGGTTAAGCTCCTTTATGTAGAGGTTGGCGCACAGTATCGGGAATGCCGCGCATTTTTCCAAAAACAAAAGATGGGAAAGTCCGTAATCCACCTCATGATTTCCCACCTCAAAAATATCCGGCTGCAGGGCATTGAAAAGCTTTATGGTCGAAAGTCCCCTGTATTCCTTGTCCACCACCGAACCCATGAACAAGTCTCCTGCAACAGCATATATTACATTTTCTTCCTCTTGCCTGACCCTGGATACATACCCCGATAACAGGGATATGCCCCCAGAAAAGAAGGTTTCCTTTTCCGAAGGCATAAAATCCCCGTGTATATCATTGGAGTGCAGTAGTGTTAGGCTTATCCTGTCCTCTGACATCTATCTGTTTATGCAAATGGATAAGCGTACTTTTTCTTATTGCAAAGGGCTATCCAGTTGTTCTTTAATATCACCTGACCATCGTAGCATACGAAGTCCTGTCCGCACTCGCCGCAATGGTACTCTACGCTTCCCACCTTCTGATCGAAGAGGGCGTTTCCAAAATTCTTGGAATTGGGGCATACGGGGCACTTGATGTTCATTCCCTTTGTGGGAAGGGATGCAGTCTCCTTAAATCCTCCGTTGATACTCTCCAGCTCATCATCGCTGATCTTTAAATTCTTTATCTCATTCTTAAACTCTTCCTTTAAGGTATCCATATCCATTTTATCCTCCTCAATTGTCTTTATGATTATCCCGGACTTTATGTGTCCTTCTATTATATAATACGCAGCCTCTCTTAGCTCTGGCAGCTTACGTATGAATTTTTTATCTTCCTCTTCTGTTGCGGGCTCTCTTCTTAAGCTTTGCCCTTGAATAGACCGTAAGTATCACGAGGGTGAGCACCACTCCTACAACGACCGCTATGATTATCCATACGAAGTTCGGAATGCCTCCCTTTAAAATGCCCTTGGTCTTGCCGTAGTGACCGAGAGCATAGGGTGAAAATCTGTCGGTCTTTATTGTGATCGTATTCGGATCGCTGTCTATGTCATCGAGGACGTCTACCTGTCCGTCGTGGTCACGGATGATACAGAACTTAGTCTCCTCATTCCTTAAGCTTTCAGGTATCTCAAGAGTGATCTCCATCTCGCTGTTAAGCTCGCGAACCGTCTCGGGTGCTCCGCCTACCGACTTAAGGAGCGTCATGTACAGGTACTTGTCAATGGCTACTCCGTCAATAGCGCCCATGACCTTTTCCTCTTCCTCGTCAACTCCATCTGCTCCGGATACGGTAAAGCTAAGCATTACCTGCTCTCCGTTCATCAGAGCCAGCTTCTCTTCCTTGGTAAGAGCTGCGCTTACCACCTGGTCGAAGTTCTTGACCGTCCTGTCGTTGGTGAGGATGTCGTCGTCCTCTCCGGGAACCACAAGGTCATTATTTATGATGATGCTAAGATATCCGTCCTCGTATGCCTGGTTAATGAGCATCGAGTCATCTCCTGAGTCTATGAGCTTCTCGGCTGTCTCCTCAGTGATATCGAGTGACTGGTAAACACCCGTTGCCATATCGGGATTATAGGTATCTACAACCTCTCCCAGACCCTCTGTATCGTCCATACCTATGAGGTTCTGCTCCTGGGGAACAACTATCTCCTCTACGCTGTCCTCTGTCTTCGCGGGAGCGCTTGTAGCTGCCGGCTTCTCCGAAGAGCCCGACTTGCCCGAGGAAGAGGAGGTGTTTCCGGTATTTCCTGCATTTCCGCCGTTCTTCATCGCCGCATAGGCTTCTGCAGTTATAACGTTGGAGCCCATCTCATCCACATCTGCGCCGGCTGCCTCCAGCTTTGCAACCGCAATAGCCGCTGCCTCCTCGGTGGAGATGATCTTATCCATCTTAACCTGCTTAACTGAGTTCTGCTTGGGAGCAAAGGCAACCGCTATGGTATGGTCTCCCTTTACATCCTTAAAGGTATAGGAGGTAACCGCTCCTACCTGCTTTCCGTCTACCGCAACCGCCAGCACCGCATAGCCGTTATCGGGCGCCATCGCATAGGTTATCGAATTGCCCTCCGCCACAGCCGTCTTTCCCGAAGGACTGATTACACCTCCCTTATTGGCGACTCCAGAGGTTATGGTATATGACTTTACTCCGTCCTTTTCAAAATAAGCTGTAAAGCTTAAGTCACGGTCGATCTTGTTAACCTTGAATTTACTCTCAGTAGTAACGACCTGATTGTTTAGGATAAAGCCCTTAAACTTATATCCCTTATTAGCCGTGGCTGTTATCGTCGTAGACTCGCCCGACTTAAACTTTCCGTCTCCGCTCACCTTTCCGCCTTCCGAAGGAGAGGGTGAAACCTTTACCGTATATTTATCGCTGGAAAACTCCGCGTAGTAGGTGTGATCCTTCTTGATATCCTTGATCTTAAACTTCTTGTCCTTGCTTACGCGCTTGTCGTTTTCGTACCAGCCGTCAAAGGTATAGCCGCTCTTGGGCTCTGCCTCGATTGTCATGCTTCCGCCGTAATCTACACTTCCGCCGCCCTTGACGCTTCCCTTGTCCTTATCCGCACTCTTAACGGAAATAGTGCATCCGCTTCTTTCAAATACAGCCGTAAACTCCATATTACCGGTTATCGGCTGCGTCTTGAAGGATTTGGAGCCTGACTCGAACTCTCCGTTGGCATCGAGCCACTCTACAAATTTATAACCCTTATCGGGTATGGCAGTAAGCGTCGCTCTGTCTCCGGTTTCGTAGGAGCCCTGACCGTCAATCCAGCCGCCCTCATCGGGCTTACAGCGTACATTGACTGTAAAGCTTCCCTTGGCTATGCTGACCTTTGCAGAGCTCTTGCGGTCGCTGTCCTGATTGGAAACCGCCAGTACCGTAAGAGAGGAGGCTGTCTCCCCCTTTCCTATGGTCAGGCTTCCGTCAGAACCGATCCTGGTGTCCGAGGAGGCTGCTCCCTGGACCTTCCAGTCCACTGAGGTATCGGGATTGTTTTCTCCCTCCACCGTAGCCTCGAACTTTACCGAGTTGCCCGGCTGAAGGCTTATGCTTGAAGGAGATATCTTAACCTTTGTTACAACAGGCTTAGCATTTTCAACTCTTAGGGATGCATTTATGGTGATCTGGTTTGCGGGTTCGTTCAGGTCGCCTATTACCAGAGTTGCCGTGTAATCACCCGGCTTAAGCTCTACATCCTTTATCCCTATGGCTCCCTGTATGGTTGCATTGGGCTTAAGGGTAGTCACAGTGCCGTCTCCCAGCTTGGCATAGAAGATACCCGAGGTATCCACCAGCTGCAGCATGTCGGGCATTACATCCCCGGTTCCTGCGTTTTTAATGACAAAGCCCGCAGGTCTGGGCTTATCCGAGGTTGAGACGCTGCCAAGGCTTATGTTGGTCTTGTCTGCAGTAAGCTTTTTTACCGTCTGCTGGGGTGAAGGTGCAGGGGTCTCGTTTTGATTCTCGTTTATATCGGGCTCGTTCTGCACCTCCTGAACCGGCTCCTGCGACTGCTGTTCCTGCTGGGGCTCAGGCTGCGACGGAGCATCGCCTGAATCATCATCATCATCCTCATCACCGTCATCGACATCGAAGTCGTCTCCGAAATCCCCACCCATTTCGAAGTCTTCCTCACCGGCGTAGAGCACCACGGTGTTCGACGCCATCAGCAGTACTGCCAGCAGCAATACCGCTATTCTCTTCAACAATTTCATTTTTTTCATACTCCAGTCTCCTTTTTATTGGCTTTACCATATTTATCCGCCCTGCCAGGTCTGGAATTAATACGGTTTAAACATATATACGCAGCCAATCTTAATTCTGGCAACACATTATGTAAAGTTATTTTAAAGCATCTTTATTTTTATGTCAACCACACCAAGAGCCGAAGCATTTTATGCCAACCCCACCTCTGCCGCATAGGGCTCGAAGTCCGATTTCGTAAATACCTTTCCAACCTTGACAAATTCGTATTTTATAGCATTCAGATAGTGCTTCATATGCACCTGTCCGTTTGCCTCCGGGTCCGCCGCAGCAAGGAAAGCCGCATTCAAAATACAGTTCTTTATATTACCACCCACGAACTCGAATTTTTCAGCGAGGAACCTTATGTCAACATCATCCGCCAGCGGCGTGCTCTTCGGTATGGTAGTAGTCCAGAGCATCTCCCTCGTATCGGGGTCGGGGAACTGGAACTCCACGATATATTTCATACGTCTGAAGAACGCCGGGTCAATGTTGTGCTTGTAGTTTGTGGCAAGCACGCAGACCCCGTCGTAGGCTTCCATTTCCTGAAGCAGCAGAGCCGTCTTGTTGTTGGCGGAAGCCTGGTTGGAGCCTCCATCGTCGGAACGCTTCGCAAATATGGTATCGCACTCGTCGAAGAACAGTACGACGTTACACTTCTTGGCTTCCCTGAATATCATGGACAGCGATTTCTCGGTCTCACCGACGTACTTATCTACAACCTTGGAAATATCCACTCTGTAAAGCTCCAGGTTAAGCTCATGGGCTATAACCTGCGCCATCATGGACTTACCTGTACCGGGAGCGCCGAAGAGAAGCACCGTAAGTCCGCGGCCGTAGGGATATTTCTTGGTGTAATCCCAGTTCTCATAGACCTGCTTTTTATAGGTCATCTGCTCAATGGCGTGTGATATCGTCTCTCTCTGGCTCTCATTCATTACTATATCTTCAAAGCCGAACTTTGCCTCTACTCTCGTAGCCTTCTGGGACAGCTCGGAGCTCATCTGGGCGTAGCACCCCTTAAAGAGGTTCCCCCTCGATATCTTTTTCTCCTGTGCCATCGTCGAAAGGGACTTTGCCTTTACGAGTGCGTCATGCACCTTTCCGGAGGTGAAGATGAACTTTGTGGACATCTCCAGCAGGTCTATATCGTCCTCGAGGTCGTAGGGCTCGGCAAAATACTTCCAGCACTCAAAACGCTCGGTCGTCGTGGGAGTAGGCAGCTCAAGGTCGGTGAACGCCATCTTGGTTACCTCCCTGAAATCTATGTAGAGCTTACTCATTGCGAAGACCAGCACGTGGCTCTCCGTAAGCTTCGCAAACGCCAGATCCATGTAGCCGAAAAACTTCTCCTTCTCCTCGTCGCGGTAAGTAAGGTCAGTTAAACAGCAGCAGGAATTTGTAAGTATACACTCTCTCGCCACCGCCCAGAGCGCCCTCTCCACGAAGCTGTAATCGTAGTTAAAAAGCTTTTTGCAGTTTATAGCTATTGCCTTTAGCTTATTTTTCTCGCAGAACTTTTTAACGAAAAACCTCTTTCCGGCTCCGTCGTCTCCATAGTAGTAGAATATCCGAACCCCGTCGTCGTAGGAGATTTCCATTGCATCGAGAACTCCCTGGTTCGCCATTACCGGGTTCAGCTCTTCACCGCCCTTATACATCATGGATATGAAACGGGTATAATTCTCATCGAGCTTTTCAGGATTTCTGCCGAAAAGGCAGTCGATCACCCTCTTATCTGGAGAAACCACAGTTGAAAAGGGCATGTTTCCCGGCACGTTCAGGGACAGCACTGGAAGGAGCTGCTCTAAGCATACCGACATGTCTCCGTAAGCCCTTGTGATCGAGAACTTCCTCCCGAAATATATCTTTGCAGCCGCCTCAATCGTGGGAGCCGAAAGATTTGCATTTTCATTTGCTATCTGGAAGATGGAGGCGTAATCCGTCTGGGTAGAGGACAGTATACCGCAGGCAAAGCAGAAGGTGGTGAAATGCTCGAACTCCAGCTTCCGGCAAAGCTCGTAGAAAGGCAGATCTATGCCTGCATCGATGGTAAGATCCGCCCTTGCGGCTATGAAGTCGATCTTTTCATCAACATCTACATGCTCCGCCTCTATGGTAAGGTTTAAGCCCTTGTCGGCGTCAGGTGTACTAATGTCGCTCGTGGTAGAGGAGGCAGAGAAATCTCCCAGCAGCGAAAGAAGCTCATCGTTATCGTCGTCGTCTTCCTCTTCCTCCGCTTCGCAGGCCTCGTCTTCCTCCATTTCTTCCTCGTTTTCCTCGTCGTCCTTATGCTTTAAGTTACTTGCATCGGTATCGGATTCACCGCTGTAAAACTCCCTTATCTTTACCTTACAGGCATCGGACGCCACCTCAATATCGGGATAAAGTATACTCTTATATCCCCCGTCGCCGGAAGCTTAGACACTCTTGATATGATCCATGTACTTATCCAGACAAGAATTGACCGCGTCGAATATATATTCCATATACTCGCTGTAATCCTTAAAGGGTTTGGTTTTCAGCTCAGCATCATACTTTCCCATTTCTTTCCTTTCTGCCACGTTTTTTGTGGCACGCGAAGAGAAATTCCGAAGGATTTCTCTGATGCGATAATTGCATTTGAGACGCTTTAGCGGCACCAATGCGAAGTTGAAAGTCATGTATCGACATGACTTTCAAACTTTATCTCCTGTAGTCTTCCTGTTTATGTCCCACCTTAAATATGGCAGTTGCGTCAAATACGCTCGGTGCCTTATTCAGGGACTTTTCTTCCTTAGACGCAAAAACGCCCTTATCCTCATTGAGGAAGGGCCGCTTTTCCCATGGCTTGTACATAAGACCATCCGGCTCATCCTGATAATAGGGATCCCCGGAAGGCTTCTTTTTTGCCATTTTATCCAATCTTTCATCTAAATTCATAATCTTATCTGAGCTCCTCCGGATAATCTTCCTCAGGTATCTCCCTCAAATTCAGATATTCATTAGAGCAATATCCCGCATGCCCCTCTGCCGTAACGTAAGACCAGTCGTCTCCGAGCTCTAGCACAAATCCCTTTGTCCCGGGCTTCAGCTTATAAATGCTCTTGGATTTTATATCCGGCTCTTCCCTCATGTGGAGTATGGTCTGCGAATTAATGGCAGTAAATTCATAATAGTGCTTCTCCTCGGCAGGCTCTTCCTCAGCATTATCCACGAGCACCCCGGGCTGGACCGTAATTGAAGAGTCCTCGTCCATAACCATGGTCTGCGGCTCCGGCTCGGGCTCCTCGACCTCTTCCTTCACCGCTGCCGTATCCACCGAAACCGCCGTTCCCGTTACAATGGACTTTTGCAGCTGTGTCCTCGTACTGCCCTCAAGGGACTCGGCAATCTCAGACCTCATCTTGAAGACCGACCCCTTTATATTGAGGAACGCTACCGCCAACAGCGCAATGGCGATATATAACCCCGCCATAAATAATAATACCCTTTTGTTTCTTTTCTGCTTATACATGCCCTGTTCTTATCTTCGTCTCATGCAGGCAGCTGAATGTAGATACCCATTCCCTTGCCCTGCGTACTTTTTGCGTAAATTGTACCGCCGTAATACTCCACTATGGCTCTCGCCTGTGAAAGCCCCAGTCCGTTTCCGCTTATGCGGTTCGAGCCCTGATAATTAAGCTCGAATATATGCTTTGTCTCATCCTCGGGAAGTCCCTCTCCCGTATCCTTAAGCACTATAAAGATATCGTCATTTATCGTGGAGATCGTGATGACGAGAGACCCCGCCTTTTTCATATATTTTATGGAATTATCGATTATATTCCTGAACATGATCTTAAGCCTGCCGGGGTCTGCCTTGACTAAGAGCGTATCTCCGGGGGAGGAAACGCTGACATGCAGATTTGCCTCCCTTGCGCTGTCCTCCAGCTCTTCCTTTGCCTGATTGGCAAGCTCTATGATATTTACTGTCGTATTTTTCATATAGCCGCTGCTCATGGGAGGAAGCAGCCCCTTTACATTTGCCTCCGCCGTATCGAGCTTAGCCTTTTCCTTCTCCAGCGCCCCCTTCGCTTCCTCAAGGGCTTCTATATTCTTCCTGAGCTCCTCATTCTCCAGCGAAAGAGCCTCCTTCTCCCTGGAAACCTCCAGAAGCTTACCCTCGCTCTCCTCCATGGATTTCTTGAGCCTTCCAAGCTCCTCGTTCTTATCCGCGAGCTCTCGTCCTATATCCTGCTGGTAGGTGGCGGAGTCCATCTGGTCGTCGTGCACATCCGCGTATGTCCTGTATGCAAAGAGGATAATGCACAAGCTGTGCAGTAGAAAAAAGAGGATTATAAGATAGACATTGAAATTAAATAACCCATAAGTAGTTAAAATAAAAAAGATACATGCCGCTGCCATCAACAGCTTTTGAAGTAAGCTCATTGAATTAACGCTCCCCTGTCAGACCCAAAATATAGGTCTATAATACCATAAAAACTACTAGCTGTGCTACTATATTATTCTCATTTACCTTAATAACTGTTCAGTGGTAGGCTGGTCACTTAAATTGTCACTGTGCAGTTTATCCAGCTCAACCACCCTGCATGTAACGTTAAGCCTCTCCGCAGTACCGAGGTCGTGGGTAGCCATTACCACCGTCGTCCCATGCCTGTGCACAAGCTCCATAAGCCTCATTATCTCAGCCGAGGACCTGGGGTCCAGATTTCCCGTGGGCTCATCCGCCAGCAATACCATAGGATTGTTGATAAGCGCCCTCGCCATGCATACCTTCTGCTTCTCTCCTCCGGAAAGCTCCTTCGGATATCTTTTGTGAAGATTGTCTATACCCATCATGGTCAGGATATCCGTGATCTTCTTCTCCGTATTCCCCGTGTGTCCTCCCGTAAGGGACAGCACCAGGGACAGGTTTCCGTATATCGTATATTCCTCAAAGAGCTTGAAATCCTGAAAGACTACCCCTATCTTCCTTCTGTAATCCGGTATCTTCGCCGCGCTTATATCTGACAGGATATACCTGTCCACAGTTATCTCCCCGGAATCCGGCTCGATCTCCTTTATCAGCATCTTTATCAGCGTGCTCTTGCCAACTCCGCTTTTACCCGTCAAAAGGACAAATTCTCCGTCCTCCACGTCCAGATTAAAATCAGAAAAAAGAGGGGAATCACTCCCCTCAAATCGCTTGCAGATGTTTTTAAAGCTTATCATCTTACCTTATCGTAAGAACCTTATCGAACCCGGTGACTCTGAAAACATCCTGCACTGAGGGGGCTGCATTTATCACTATCATGCTCCCGCCCTTTGAGGTCGCTGTCTTCTGTCCCAGGATAAGTGCTCTTAACCCCACGCTGGAAATATAGTCCACCTTTTCCATATTGATCACGATATTTTTATCCTTTTGAAAGGATTTCAGGACCACATTCTGAAACTCCCCACTGGTAAGCGTATCTATCTTACCCTCCACATTGAGCTGCAGCCTGTCTTCCCCTTTGATTTCTTCGATCGTCATTGTGTACTATCCTTATTAAACCTTTAACTTAAAACTATCGTTCCGTCTAATGAAGTTCCTTCATCGAGTATCGCATCCGTCTGCTCGGGCAGCTTGGCATTGATATCAAGATATGAATTAGAATCAATTATAACATGTTCATCCATTTGTGCAATATTAAGTCTCGTTCTTGCAGGAACAAATTGCCTTAAAATATATATCAGCTGGTGCCTTAGGTCCTCGTTTAGCTGACCCTTTATCAGCACCGTAACATCGTATATGCTCTTCGGCTTAAAGCCCGGGGGAACCTCCGCATTCTCCTTCTTTACCCAGGAGCGCACGAGATTGTGCTCGATTATTATACATTCGTCGTCCAGTATTATCTTTAGGATTCGCTCCATCGCAGCCCTGGTCCCCTTCATCTTGTTTAGGCTGTAGGCTTCCTTGACTATGCTCCTGATAACGTTCTCCTTAAGATATCCGCCCTTTAAATCTATTCCCATCCAGCTGGCGTATTCCACCAGAAGCTCCACCGGACAGGTATCGAGATTTAGCATGTCGGGAAGATGGTCGATCTCGTTGTCAAAATCATTGTATATACTGGAAAAGATGGACATGTACCTGTGGAAAAAGCTGTTCCTGTCCACATATATCTCGGGGAAGGTAGTCATGAAATTATCCCCGATGCTGTCCACGAAGAGATCCGAGAGCACCATATCCCCCTCTCCGGTAACCTCTATGGCAAAATAAAGATATTGACCCTCCAGCTCGTAAAGAAGCGCATCGTCGCTTCCCACAAACCTCTTCGCCCCCATCCTCTTTAAGAGCAGTATCTTATCCTGTGAATTGATCTCACTGTTTGTAAAATACTCATCCAGCCCGATATATTCCCCATTATACTCGAAGGTCTCAAAGTTCACCGCTGCGGCATAGATGCAGCTTACCAGTTCCCCGTCGATATGAGCCTTATAGGATATCCTTCCCCACTGCGCTCCGGTATCAATGCCGTTTATGCCGCGCAAAAATATACAGTGGTACAGGGAATCCCTGTTAAGGACGAGTTCTCCTGTCTGTTCATTTAAGTCAAACCCGTCGAGATACCCCTGCCTTATTCTGTTTTTCCTGATTGAATATCTGGGCATGTCCAAACACTCCTATGTTAATTGGGTCTTATCCCCGGTAATGTACTGTCCTTATTTATCATACGTTACAATCTCAAGGTCGATCTGTCCGGGATAGAGGAGGCAGTTTTCCTCAGGATAGATGTCCGTATCCTTAAGGCTTGCCTTCTTCGGATTTTCCGGTCTTAAAGACAGCTCATATATATACTCTACGCAGTCCAGCTCCTCTACGGCACGGAATACGTCTTCAAATTTAAGCGGCTCCCCGAAATTTTTATCTGCCTTGGTGTAGTCCAGCTTTTCCTTAAAGCATGTCTCGATCTCTTCCCTGCAGTCCCTGTAATGCCTCTTTACATAAACCGTGCTCCTTACCGCCACTCCGACATATATGGGAGCGAGTATCTGGAAGCGAGTAGTCACCAGACGGCGCTTCGTGAGCATATCGAAGATCGCCTCCTTATAGGTATCCGAAAGGCTCGGATGCTCCTCGTCGGTTCCGGGCATCACCGAAATATGCACGAGGTTCTCCATCTCGTCCATACGCGCCCTGACCTTCCTTATGCAAAGACCGGGAGTCGAGGCAGCGGCTCTCTCGTAGTCCTCGGCGGTAACACAGGTGTAGGGCGTATATACGTCCTCCCTGAAACGGTTCTTCACGTCGCTTAGAACCTCGCTGTAGCAGCCGCCGACACCGGGACCCGGATTGTAAAATCTTAAACTGCTGTCCAGTCCTTCTGCGCGGAAATAGTTTCCTGCCCGGATATTTCCCTTTTCACCCTCAAATACCGCGACGCCAGCCATAAAGAGCTCTGCTCCGATGAAATCTCCAGCGTCCTCTATGATTATCCTGCCGTCGTCCTCGAGAAGGTGGTAATAAAGCGCATCCTCTCCGTCCTTTTCCGGTCTGACGAAATCGAAGATATCCTCCCCGTTCTCATCCTTCCTCTTTGCAATAAGGGAAAATGACTCTGTAACTATATGCTTTACCGGCAGTTCGATCTCCTGGTCGTCGTAGCCTATTACGCTGCCGACCCTGTATCGCCTCATTATCTCCTCGCTGTAGATGACGACCTTAATGGCATCCTTAAGCTTTTCAGGCTCGTAGCCGAATTTCTTCCTGTCAAATTCCAGCGAGAAATATCCGTTTTCTCCCGGCTTGTACAGACAGAACCTGCCCTTTACCTCACCGTCTACCGCCAGCTCGTATCTCTTATAGGACGAGCCCTTCTTCTCCTTGCCGAACACGAGAATATATCCCTCGTTGGCGATAGGGCTCAGGATATTCAGCTTATTGGACTTCTGGAAGGTCAGGCTCAAAGACCTGGTGTCCCGCTGCCACACCTCGAAAAGAAAGGCATCCACCGCGGTAAAGCCCGGCCTTATATCGTAGTTAGCCCTGGTCAGCGTGGCTTTGATGCAGTACCCCTTTTCCGGTGCCTCGTCGTACACCGCGCTCTTTTCATTCGGCATACGGAGTTTTAGCTCTCCGCTTACCAGAAAGGCCCCGGTATAGTCCTTTACCTTTATCTCCTTAAAGCCTTCCTCCGTGTAGCACTCCCATTTAAGACCCGCAAAGATATTACCCGCCCTGTCCTCGACGGCGTTCCTGTTAAACCTGCTGTCCAGGGTAATGTAAAACAGAGCCTCCTGTCCTGCCTCCGGCAGGGAATCGGCTATAAAATAAATGCTGTCGCCAACCTTAGGCTTTTCTCCGAAGACCTTCGCGTGGATATTGTACTCCCTGTCGCATAAGTAGCTGTAGTTATGAAAGCTTCCGTCATAGTAGGAAAATATACCCTTAAGGCGGTGGGTGCAGTGGTCCACTGCCCTTCTGGTCTCGTAGACCATATCTCCGAGCAAAAAGCGCTGATTGGCGGGAAATGTGCCTGACCCTGCATCCGTCTCGCAGGCAAGCAGAAGCCTTGAGCTCTTGCCCTTTACAGGCTTAAAGCCTGCCATAGCCAGCAGCATTATTTTTGCCCTGTAGCTTAAACTGTTGATCCTCGAGCCCTGAAGAGCCTCAAAAGCCGTAAGGTTTTCGAGGATGGTTATACCCGGGTCTGACGGATTATAGTTCGTCCATTCGCTGGAAATCAGCGGGAGCGTCGTGTAATTATCCGCCATCCTCTCTTCATATGTTCTGCTTAAAGTGTTCTCTATCCTAAGCAATCTTAAACTTCCTCCAGAGTGTACTTATACTCATTGTCCTAAGGGACTTTAGCCCTTCTTATACTCGATATGGACCTGATGCCTGCCTGAACGCACCGACATGAACGGGCTTACAGGAATATCGGCTATATCAGTCTCGTGCTCCCCGTCCTTGTCCACATAATGCGCCACCATCGTAGTCTTCCTGATAAACGCATGGCTCTTTAGGGTTCCGAGCTTCATCATTATCTGCGTCCTCTTGGGCAGCGTCCCTATGTCCCATCCGCTGTCCCCATCATGGCTTACGGGGTTTAAAAATTCCTCCAGAATATCATGTATCATGTTGCTGACCTCGAAGCTGTCCTCGATACTCGCTATCTCAGCCCATACGCCTACCGAGATGTCTACAAAGATAGGTTCTACTATATGTATCCTGTCCGGCGAGATAGTAAGGGATGAATACTGCTGCAAAAACTGCCTGAGCTCCGCAGCCACGCCGTGGAAGGAGAACGAACCCTCGTTAAAGTCCTTCATCAGCAGCACGAAGGACAGATCCGCATAGTCTCCTCCTCCCTCTACCCTCTCTCCGGGTATGCATACGACCTTGTCAATGCTGTCGGAGAAATTGAGTATCGCAAAGATATAGTCATTTATCGTAACCAGGCGGTTCCTTCCTGAAAGGATATTCGCTCCACGTTTAAGAGCCTCTCTGACCGTCTCCATGTTGCTCCCGCCGTAGGCACGCACCGGATTCATTACGCTGTCCACGAATATCTCCGTTCCGTTGACATCGTTTATCTCTCCCGGACCCACATTGCCGTAGCTTCCGTTGCTGGAACGCACCCTCACCTTAAACGCCACATCGTCGGTAACCTTGGGATAATCCGCCTTTGAGCCGTCGGAGAAGATGAGCTCGTTGGTAAATCTGTCTATGCAGTATGAGCGGCGGCTCTTTACGTTTAAGAAGCTGTCCGCCTCCTCCCATTTTACAAAGACCTCCGTCACTCCTCCGAGGGAATTGTATTCCACCCTGATGTCGTCCGGTCTCTGGAGCACCATCTCGTCTATTTCTTCTCTCGAAATACTTCCCTTCTCGTTCACCCACACCTCGGCATCGAGTATATTCCTTGCGTTTAAGATAAAGTGCTGGTTAGGGCTGCTCTCATTTATATAAAAATCGTTTTCAGGACCGGTAATGATATTCGAAACGCCGACGACATTCAGCATTATCCTGCGTATCTTGGGCAGGAACAGAACACTTTCGTTCTCGTTTTGTATGTGCCTTCTTATTATCCTTATCCAGAAGCGCTTCTTTCCCTCCAGGGTAATCTCCTGCATATCGGAGGCAGGAATGAACATCACCGTACCCGAACGGGAAAAATCCCTCGTGTGATCCACTATCTTCATCCTCTTAAAGCCGGATATAGTGGAATACTCAAAATAGCACTTTAAGGTATTCTGGTTTATTATGTCCTCCAGCTCGAAATAAATGCTGACCGGACCTCCCTCTATCCTTCTGTCAAAGCCCATATACAGGGCATCCTCTGAGTAATTTCCGCCGGAGATGGCTACGAAGCTCTTCTGCTTCTTCATCTTGTCGGTGATGTCTCTTCTCTGGGTTCCCGCTATGCACATAAGGCGACCCGGCTGTACAAACCTGTCCTCGTAGGAATATTCTACCTGGAGCTTGTTAATGATAGGATAGTGGTGGATACAGGGTCTTAAGTAGCAGTTATCCGCCTTAATAAGCCTCATCCTTATCGTACGCCCTCTAAAGGCTCCCGCCTCGTTCTCCACCCAGTCAGAGGGGCAGATAAAGCTTATCTCGTTATCCCCCGCCTCCTCATTAGCAAACATCGCGGTGTTTTCGGTAAGGCACCTTAGCTTTTTCCAGCCCGTGCCGTTGTAATACTCCAGCATGATCTCGTCGGCAAAGGACGCCGCGGGTACCTCCGAGGGTATTACCTTGGGCTTTTTCTTGATTATCTTAAGCTCCGCCTCTATCTCCTGCTTTGTAAGATACAGTCCCCTCTGCTTGTATTCGGTGTGGAAGGTGATCATAACCTTAGCCCCTGCCTTGGAGAAATACAGGTCGTGACCTATGTAGCACTCGTTATATACTGAAAGAGTGTCTGAAAAAGGCGCAAACGAATCCCTGTCGAGCTCTGTGGTGCCGTCGTTTACAAACTCCGCCGGTCTCTTTCTTCCCCTTGAGGAAAGACCGATGCCCGTAAGCTCCTGCAGCTCGGAGACCTTCTCCAACGCCTCTAGTATCACTATCGAATACGCTCTTCTGCCATTGGTGACCTTCTGGCAGTCCCCGGACTTTATGACCTCGAATACGTCGTCGTTTAAGCGCCTGACACTGTCAAATTCGACAAAGTCCGACCCGTTATAGTACTTAAAGACGTACCTTTTTTCCTCAATGGCTCCTACAAGCTCCTCATTTCCGCTAAGCCTTATATAAATGGGTTCGCCCGTAATATCAAAAATGCTCTCGTGGTAGAAGATAAGTATGCTCTTGGAGATGTTCCCCTGCTCGGAAAACAGTACGAAGGGCTTAACTGTCCTGTAAACATAGGCATTGTCGGGCTGCTCCTCCTCTTCGGGGGGCGCTGCGGCGATCTCCGCCTCTTCATCGTCGGGTACATTCTCATAGCCCTCGGTTATCGAAGGAGGTACGAACCTTCCGAGAAGAGGAACTATACTGCCCTCCTCCCTGTCCGTCATGAACATATCGGTAACTCTGGAATTGGTGATATATATATCCCTGTCCGTCTCAAAAAGCACGGCATTTCCGTTGTCGTCCACGGAATCCGAAAGAAGCCTGGTTCCCTTGCGGATGGTCGTACCCGCGATAGTGTCCTCCACCAGCTGGAAGTTCACCATCGAAGCCGCCGCCTTTACCGGCTTTAAGGAAATATCCAGCATGTTTATGAACTCCGCATGGTACCTGTCGGGTATCGCGTTGACATGGTCGATATTTTCCTTCATCTGGATGGCAAAAAGCTTTGCTATCGCGGAGCCGATGTCGTCACTTTCCCTTTCGAAATTCCATTCCGGGGTATACCGGCGGGCAAGCTCTTCAATTTTATTCTCTATATCCCGGGTGTCCCTGCTGTCTATCTTCAAGACTTAATATACCTCCGCCTCATTTCCATATTCATCGTAATAGGACGGTCCCAGCTGCTGCGCATCCGGCTCCAGTCCGTTCTCATCCTGAGTCTCCTCACCGGTATTAAGGTAGAAGGGAAATACCAGATTGTCTCTTGTATTGGTGCTGCTGACCACGTAATTTACGCTTACGATGACCACTCCCTGTTTTTCCACAAATTCCGTGTCTACGGCTACATCCGATACTCTGGGCTCCTGCTCCAATATGGTCTGGGTTATGTTCCTTCTGAAGATAGAAAGCATTGTCTCCCCGGTGTCCATGAAGGTATAGCTCATGATATCGCTGCCGAAAAACGGACGCACAAAGCGCTCCGAGCGCTGCGTCATAAGGATTAAGTAAATGGATTCCTTTACCGCTTCCTCGCCCGATACGGTTTTAAAATGTCCCGTTGCCTTGTCTATTTCCGGCGGAAATTTGAGACCGGTTCCCAAAAAATTACGTTCTGCCATTTTTTTCCTCGTAAGTTACTTTTTCCACTACGCCCCGCGGCACTGGAGTGCCCAGCACTCCAAAACGTGCCGGAAAAATGTCCCACGGACATTTTTCTAGCCTATCTTGATCGGAGTTCCGCCTATGGTGGTGGAGCCGTTGCTTTCGACCTTTACCATCGAGGAGCCCTCTATCGTAACGTTGGAGCCCTTAAACTCCGCGCGGCTGCTGCTCTCGACCGTCATGGCGTCGTCGGTCTGAATGGACACCTTCTTGGCCTTAAGCGTCACCGCCCCGCTCTCGCCGTTCATCGTAAGGCTTATATTATCTCCCACTGTGATGGTAAGCTTCTTTGCCGCCTTTATCTCGATATGTCCCTTGTCCTCGGCGGTATTGAGCCTCACATAGTTATTCTTTTCCTTATCGCTTATCTCGATAAGCTTTTTCTCATTGTCTATAAATATCTTATGCTGATCGAGAGAGGTCTTTATGGTTATCTTGTCCTTCGAGCCGGGCTCTTCCGCTCCGCCCTGGACTCCGCCGCCGGCGCCGCCTCCTGCTCCGCCGGCTTCCCCTTCCTGCTTCTCCTCGGTAACGTCCTCAAAGATTATGGAATTGCCGTACTTCGTAACTATCTTCTTATAGCGGTTGTTCTTGTCCTTGGACTTGGTGATAATCTGGTCATTGGTCTTGGGTATGCAGCCTATTATATACGCCCGCTCTATATTTCCCTGCTCAAATGCCACGACAACCAGATCTCCGACCTCGGGGATAAAATAATGCCCCCAGCTGCTTCCTCCGGAGGGATTTACCACCCTCGCCCAGAGCACCCTCGAAGCGTTTGCCTTATCTCCCTCTCCCTGTGTGGTCTCTCTCGAAAGAAGGATTATGGACACCTTGCCGGGCATGTTGTCGTCGTAATTTTTCACCACCTGCCCAAGCATGAGCCCCATGATACGGCTGTCTCCCGTATCGGTCTTCTCTACCTGCTTTTTCGAAACGTCTTCAATTATATCGAAAATCGCCATCTGTACCTAACTGCTCCTCTATTCAATGGGTCTCTCGGTAATATCCTTACTCTACGGCTTACGTGAACCGCTCCGCCGCTTATCCCGTCTTGATCTCCTTAGCACAGCCCTCTATCTCGGTGGTATACTCCGACCTATATATCACATGCTTTACCCTCGTAACATAAAAGGTATTATTGACCGGCACTCCCATATCCTTAAGCTCTATAAACCTCCCCGGAACCACCTCCGGCAGCCCTATTATTGTAGCGGCAAGGTTCCCCAGCCTGTAGCTTGCCTGGGCGCTTAAATACTCCGCCCTGTAGCCTGCGCTTTCCTTGCTCTGGGCCGTGGGATCGATGTATACCAAAGACTGATTGGTCACCAGGGGCTTTGCCTTGTTTCCGATGGATATCTTTCCGCTTAGCTTCTGTGTCTTACCTACGAAATCGCCCTTGTCGGAGTCCACGTTCCTGACCTCCACCTGTCCTACGAGTCCAGTGATATCGTAGCCCACATCCAGGCTCCTTATCATCTCTCCCGGAACGAACTCCATAAGGACATCCTCATTCTTCTTTGCCTTTATGAAATAGAGCACTCCTCCAACGGTGAAAAATTCAAAATTGAACTTTTTCGCCGCCTTGACTATAAATTCATAGTCGCTCTCCTCAACCATCTCGACACGCACATCGTCGGTCTTTTCTCCCTCTGCACCTCCGGCAGCTGCGCCTCCTGCAGCCCCTCCTCCGGGAGCGGCACCGCCCGCGCCCGCTCCGCCGTCTCCGGCTCCCTCGGGCTTATCCGGGGTATTGTCTATGACGAGCTCCGTAAAATTCTTCTGCTGCTCATCCTTATAGCCGTAGAAAGGATTTGCCTCTATGACCTCCTTTACCGCGTCGGAAAAATATTTTGAATTGAGCCGCCTGGAATGACGGTTCGCCATCATATTGCCCTTTATGTCCATGGCGGTAAGCTGTATATAGGGATCATCGTAGGTACTCTTGGGCAGAACGAAATTCACTCTGGCTATAAAGCCTTTGAAAACCTCCCTGACGGAAGCGCCATAGCCTAAGGATATCTTTATCGAGGAGCCCATTGCGATGATATTCTTGATCTTGCTGGTATCAAAGATGGTGCCATTGTAGGCTCCGAACAGGCTCACCTCCGCGATCGCGGCCTCATACCCGCTGGTAAGCTCCACCTCACAGCCACTCACCTCAACTCCATGCTCGTCCTTATCTATCTTCTTTCCCTCAACCTCCACCAGTATCAGGGGAGACTGAAAATCCTCATATTTTTCCTTTAGATTACTAATATCAAACTCAGCCATAATTTACCTTATATGTTAAGGAGTCCTCCGACCTTCTGCGAGGTCTTGACGTAGCTCTTTCCTCCCGCCTCAGCCTCATCACGAAATGCCTCTCTGTAAAGATTCTGCCACATGTCAAGGGAACGAGGCATGATCTCGTCGTCAGCACAGGTCATGGAGAGATCCACCGTAGCCCTTATGGGCTCTCCGCTCACATTAAACATCACATAATTTGCAGTGACCGATTTTAAAACTCCCGGATAGGAAATCTGTCCCCAATGGAAGGTGATAAGCCTCGTATTCTCATTTCTTAGGGCGGCTATCAGAGCCTCTACCTCGGGCTGAACCGTATTTTTCTTCTTTCCGGCAAGCTTCATCCCCGCCTTGGCTATTCCCTTTCCCATATTCGTAAGAGAGGGCGCCAGCTTATCACCTAAAAATGCATCCTGAGGGTCCACCTTGTCGAAAAGGAGAGATACACCCAGCTCGATATAGGTCTTACCGGGACCATAGTCCAGCTTTCCGCCTGTCCCATGCCTGCGTTCTGCCGCATTATAGGCTGTCTTACGTACAAGACCGCCGCTGTGCCCTGAAAGTCTTAGGGAATTGGGATTGAACTGCACTGTAAAATACTTCGCCTTTGCGTTTAGATATCTGTTTACCTGATGGCTCCTGTTCTTGCGATCCTGAATTTTGCCCTTGCCCCCCAGAGCCTGATCCGCCTGATTTTCCAGCTCGTCCTGGACTATACCGGCGCTCATATGAGTCTGCTTATTGTTGCCGTTGCCGCCGTCTACGAGCAGATTGTCTCCGGCGCTTCCCATTACGACCCTTACGGCATCATTCTGCTCTACCTGCCTGTCTCTTAAGTCGATGATCTCAAGGATGGCCTTCTCGGTAATTCCAAGATTCTGTTTAAAAAAATCGCCTATATCGCTCCAAGCCATAATAAATTACCTCTGAAAAATATATGTACTAGTGTAGTCATAGCTTTAAATTCAATAGATTGTTGCTTAAGTTATCCAGCGTCGAGGGCTGCTGTATCTCATCGGTAAATACCCTGTCAAAGGCATTGTTCCAATACGTCTCGTCGTACTTGAATTTCGCTTCCGCACTATTCCCCGAATGTCCCTGCCTTATTGTAACGCCAACCTTGCCCCTTACCGGATTTCCTTTTTTGTTGAACATCGTAAAGGTGGAGCTGACAGCCGTAACCTCCCCTCGAAAGCTCATGGAGCCCCAGAAGAAGATGACCTGTCTGGCGCTCTGTATAGTCAGCAGAGCCAGCATGACCTCCATCTGCTCCTGTACCGAATATCCCTCTCCCTTTATATTGTTATACAGGCTCTTTCCGCTCTGCAGAAGGTTTCCTGTGGACATATTCGTAAGGGGATTGTCCGAGAGCATAAAGGAATCCATGATGTTGACATCATCAAATAAAAGCTCAAAGCTAAGCTCCGTGGATGCCGGCTTTTTTACGGTACGCACTGAAGCGTCTCCGGCTGCATCGTCGTAATCCGTCTGCATACCGGCTGAGGTTGAAAGCCTTAAGGTAGCAGGATTATACTGCACCTCTACGGGAGTATAGCCATTGCTGGCTACATCTGACTTAATATCCTTAAAGGTGCTGGTAGCCTCCTTGCCCTCAAGGGATTTGAGGGCTCTTTCCATCAGCTTTTCATTTATCTTATTTGCATCCTCTACGGCTTTGTCCAGCGTATCGCCTTCACCTTCATCCAGCTTTTTGACACTTCTTACACAAAGAACCGCCTTTACCGCATTGCCGGTGAAGCTCCTGCCTAAATTCTGCCACATCTCATTCATATGTGTTAGATCCCTCTTCTGCTCTTCTCGTTTCTAAGCCTGTTCTCAAGCTTGCTCATAACCTCATTGGATATGGCGTTCATCTGGCTCCTTACTCCCTGATTTACCAAAGCCGCTATATCCTCTCTGTCTCTTTGAGTTATGACGGAAGCGTTCTCGTTTATCTGGCGGCTTACGCTCCTCGTCCTCTCCTCCTCGAAGGTAACGCTCTCGCTGTCCTCCCGGTTTACATCCCTGGACTGCCTGTAATTTTGCAGTGTCTCCTCTATCTCCTCAAGGGTCAGGGCCTCGTTTGAACGGTGAACTATAGGGATCCCGGGAGTCTCGCTGCCCTCCGTTCTCCTCTCTTCTTTAGCTGCCGCCGTCCTGTCGCTTAAACGCTTTATCTCCTCAGCAGCCTCACTCCGGGCGCTGTCGCTCTCCTTAAGTACAAGCTCCACCCTCTCGCTCTCTTCGCGCACCCTCTCAATGTCGCTTACCAGACTGGTAAGGTCGTTCCTTACTACGCTTATATTGTTGTTAACGGTGCTGCCGCCGTTTTGCATATATTCCTGAATGATATTAAATATCCTTGCGCTGTCGTCGGGGAAAAGCCTCTGTATCTCGTTAAATACGGTCTGCTGCTCCGCCTCTGCCTCTCCCTCCTCCAGAATGGCTCTTAAGGTTTCCGGTCCTGAATTTAATATCTCCCTGGAGGCGCGCCTTGTACGTTCTTCACCGTTGACCCTGCCTCTTCCCCTTTGAGCCCTCTCTATAATGGAGAGCATCTTTTGGTATCTCTCTACATTCTTTGCGTTATACTCCTCTACCCGCTCGACCTGTCTTCTTATCTCCTCTACCTCGTTGGTCTGTACGGATAACTCCTCAGTTTCCTTAAGCTCTCCTGTGGGCTGGAAATTAAGCCTTACTCCCTCTACGGTAGTCGCCTCTATCGAGGTTATAAAGTTATCGGTCGAAATGTAATTTAGCCTCGACAAGGTGTTTTCCGAGGAATTATACAGGATATCCCTAAATTCATACCACTGGCTGTTATGGACGTTCATCCTGTCCGAGCCCATGTTGTAGAGGTTCCGCACGAGGTCTAAGAGCACCGCTGAGGTTATATTATTTGTAACCTCGTTATTTTCCTGCTCTTCGTTCATGAGCTCCTCCTCGTAAACATTTTCGCTCCTGTAAACGAGCTCTCCTCTTTCTCCGGTGAGCCTCTCCATTAGCCTCTCCGTCAAAAGCTGCCTTGCGGTATAGGACTGCTCCGATATGGAAAATTCGTTCCTGTTTATGTAGCTGTCATGTATATTAGTGTTGAAGTTTGACAGTATCTGGTAGATCGCGCCTGTCTTAAGCCTGTTCATTATGCTCAGTGCCAGACCGCTCTCATTGACCTCGTTTACCTGCCGCTCCTCCCGATTGCTGACATTTTCTATAAAGTTACTGACGTACTGCCTTAAAGCCTCGTCCCTTGCCTCATCTCCGCCGCCTAAAAGGAGGTTGATGAGATTATTGGTGGTGCTGTTCTCCTGCTTTATCCGGCTGACCTCCTCCATGAAGAGACGGTCGTTCTTTACCCCCATCCGGTAGAGCACATCGCTTATATATACCCTGTCCTGATAGGTTAATGGAGCGTTTACGGAAACGAGGATACGGTTTAGAAGATTGTTGAATACCTCCAGCTTTTCCTCATTTCTGCTGCTGATAACGGTGTTGCCCGCCACCGTGGTAACGTTGCCCTCCTGAATGAATATCTCCGGCGGAGAAGTCACTGCATGGAGCAGATCCTGATGTGTTACGTCCATTCCCATCAGGGAATAATTTGAGCTTATCCTGTTATAAAAAACCTCTCCGTCATGTATGAAATTGCTTCTGTTCTTAAGCTCTATCGGAGCTTTTAAAATAAGCAATCCTTAAATCTCCTTATTTCGCCAGCTCGTTTGCCATAAGGGCTCTTCTCGTACCCTTACCCTCTACAGTGCCGTCATATTCCCATATTACCGGCTCCGCCTTGGTATCCTTATCGCTCCAGTGTACGTAGTCACCCGGCTTATAAGGTGAGCTGGCAGTGTCAATGTTCCAGGGAGTTCCCTTAGGCGCGGCTCCTCCGGGCTTCTTATTGATATCGTGGGCTGTGCCGCCTCCCTTGACAGTCCCGTCGTATTCCCACTTGGAGCCCGTCGGCTTCTTTCCATTGTATTCTGCAGCCTTGTTATAAAGATCGTGACGGGGTCCTTCTCCCTTCACAGTTCCATTATATTTCCACAGGGACGATGCCTTAACAGTATCCTTATTGCTCCATTTTATATCGTTCTTCGGTTTATTGCCCTTGGCATGGGCGTCCTTGGGAAATTCCCAAAGCTCCCTGCCTTCCCAGTCTGTGCTTAAGCCATTCATAACGAAGAGCTCCTTATAGGCTATGGTCGTGGTCTCGGTGTAAAGACCGCTCCGCTCCGCGTTCAGCTCTCCATACTCCTTTGCCGTTACTACACAGCCGGTGAAAATATAGCACCGCGGTGTGTTGTTTGGCTTGAAATTGTCTCCCGAGTTAGACGCGGGAAACCTGGTGACATAGAGGATAACAGGCAGTATGAGCTCTGTTCCCAGAGCTATGGGATCTATGAAAGAAGTGGCAAAATCCGTATTCGCCGAGGTGCCCACATATCTCTCCACCTGAAAGGTAAAGGGCTTAGATACCGGTTTTCTCAACATATGGACATAGTCATTTAAGCCCCCCTCCTGATAGTATTCAAACTCGTTTTCCTTGTTGAATACCCTGACGGATTTAAGGGGCATAAAGAACATGGCCTCGACCTCAAGGGCAAAGTTAAAGCTCGGGACCGGATTTAATTTGTGCTTGTCCTTGACCCAGTCATTTGTACCGATCGATCCTTTTTTCTCTTCGTCTGCCATCAGCTGCCTCTTTCTGCCAGCCTATCCTATCTGGAAGGCTGCATCTCCAAAATACTCTTTTCCTTCTTTTTGTCCTTCGAGGGATTAAGGCTTGCGTTTATCACCGAGATCTCAGAGCACCACCTTCGCCTCTCGGCATGCTCCAGCTTTAAGACATCCGATTCGCTCCAGTGGAAATAATACGAGATAAACGACATCTCCTTGTAAAGCTCCTCCTCGGGATAGAGCCTTATCCCTCCCCGGTAAAATTTAGCGGCACCTCAAAGGTCTTTCCGCAGTCCGGGCAGACCGCCGTCATCGTGGGGGGCTCTATATCGTTGATCTTCTGGTACATATCCTGTAAATATGCCAGATCCGCCGTAAAGAGCTTCTCTATGAGGGTGGCGGTTATCGCGTCCACTCCCTCTATCTCGGTTATCACACGGCTCAATATGACTACCGTTAAATAGGACGGGTTAGACAAAACCCTCGGATCCCTCGTAGCTGAGATCTCGTCCCCGGCAGTGGCAAGCCGCATCTTTCCTCGTCTGTGCAGTTCTCCCGATGCGTCCAGATATCCCTTCGGCAGCGTGAAATCATAGATTGTTTCCATTTTTTTGCCTCGTCTTTTTTTATTTCATAAGCATTAGCAGCAGCACGAACCTCGTCGTGCTGCCGTAAAACCTATGAAAATCTTTATTAGTTGGGGATAACTAATTCTTCGTATGCAAGCTCAACACTTTCAATCGCTACATCCGATGTCTTGGCATCGAGATCGGGAGCGTTATACTTAGCTACCCATGCGTTTGTGAGCGTCCATGTTCTCGTACCCTGATGAGACTCAACTATCTGCTTGGGAGCCTCGGGGTTGGTGTCGATAAGCTCGATAAGGACGTCGTATCTGGGCATCTGTCCTCTGGTCTCACTTACGCACTCCTGTATCCACGTCTTGAAGGGATTGTCGATTATGTAGCCCATACGTAAGGTTACATTTCCATGCTTTACAAGTCCGGGGATCTTAACCGGTGCAAGTGAACCCGAGTTACCCTGTCTGAACTCGATAACGTCTACTGAGCTTTCAATTCCTGTCACTTCGCTGAATGCAGCCGTTCCTGAAACTTCGGAGACCGTGACAAGAAAGTTCATTTTTGTTAACGGATAATATGATTTATGTCCGTTTTCATATGTTGTTGCATTTGCCATAATTCAATTCATTCCTTTCCTGTTTTAGTTAATGGTCCTCTCATTATTCGCCGCCTTCTCCGCCGGCTGCCTCTGCCGTAAACTGAGTTACGCGGAAGATTACAAACTCTGCGGGTCTTGAAGGTGCGATACCTATGTTACAGATAAGTCTGCCGTTCATAATATCGTCTCTGGTCATAGTGTTTGTACCGATCTCTACGAAATAGCTCGTTGCCGGCGAATCGCCTGCCAGCATTCCGTTTCTCCAGAGTCCGTCGAGGAAGCTTGAAATAGTAAGCTCAACCCTCTGCCAAAGCGTTGCGTCGTTGGGCTCGAATACAACCCAGTTCGTGTTCGCCTTGATGCTCTCCTCAACAAAGATGAAGAGCCTGCGCACATTGACATACTTGAACGAATTGTTCGAGGAAACAGTACGTGCGCCCCAGATCCTGATGCCCTGTCCGGGAAGTGCACGGATAAGGTTTACTCCCTCGGGATTTAAGATATCCTGCTCGTCCTTGGTGTAATTTACCTTTAAGCCTGTGCAGAATACTGTCTCGTTAGCGGGTGCCTTATGAACACCTCTGTTGATATCCGTTCTTGAATATACGCCCATAACCGCTCCTGAAGGAGGGATATAATCGGACTTGTTTGAGCTCCTGTCGAATACCTCTATCCAGGGATGATACATAGCTGCATAAGTGGAGTCTATGATGTTCCTGTAGTTGATGAGGTCTGCGGGCTTGTAAAGGTCTCCCGGCATATCGATTACCGCAAAGCGGCTGCGCAGGTTCTCGCAGTGTGCAACCAGTGCAACTATAACCTCCGGCATCGTAATTCCGGGAACTGCCATCATGCTTACAAGGTTGTTCTCAACAAACGCCTGTATTCCGGTACGCTTTCCGGGACCGTTGTCCTCGCCCATGAAGGTGGCTGCGTTTACCTTGGAAACGCTTCCGTCTGAGCCTCCCTCCAGCATGAAAACGCCGCTCTCGTTACCGCTTCCCAATATCTCCTCTACGGGATTTACCGAATCCTCTATAGGCTCGATCTCAACGTCGATCAGCTCGCTGCCAGACAGCCTTGCGCCTATATATCTGGGAGACTGGATATTAAAGCTAAGATCCTGATAGGTCTCTGCCTCGTCGCCGTAGCGTACGCCAAGATCTGCATTTACAAGGTAGAGCACTGACTTCGGTATTATGGCGTTATCCACTGCCTTGTCGGGAAGCTCGTCCTCGAAGGTTACGATATTGTCAAAGATAGTCTTGATCTTTGTGTATGTGCCTTCATACTCGAGGATATCTCCCTCTCTGAAGCCCTCTACGCTCTTTGCCCTGTAGCCGTCGTCCTTCTTCTCTAAAAGCTGCATCTTCTGCTTTTTAACGGTGCTTAAGGTAACCTGTACCTTGTTTCCCCATGCTCCGGGGTTCTTTGCGTATACCTTTAAGATGCCCTTCTCTGCCTCTGCACAAGCCGCATCCTTGGGAGCGACACGCATTACGAAGCATCTTGTTCCTCCGTTAACGAAGAACTGCTCTACGCTGTTTGCCAGAAATCTGTATTCGCCGTATCCGAACTCGCTTAAGAAGCCGCCATACTGCTGTTTAAAATGCTTAAAACTTGTTACAAGCTGCGGTGCTCCGATAACGGGACCTTTTTCTGCCAGTCCGACAAAGCCTGCCGTGCTTGTACCTACTCCTTCTATGCTACGCGGAGAATTATCGTATTCCTCGACGTAGACTCCGGGTGAAAAATATTCAGCCATATTCTTTTCCTTTCCTATAGACTTTTATTTGACGGGTACTACCGTCATCCTATTGTTACGCTTGCCTGTCCCGGCAGGGTTATGGTTATCTGTCCTGCGTATGCGCATACCATCTTGCAATCCTGTGTCAGTGCCGGCTTCCCGTTTATAAGGGCAGTCTGCTGTGTCGGTATCCATGTGCCCGCCGGCATCGGTGTGCACGGCTGCGGGGTCAAAACTCCCAGAGCTGCCGTCGTAGCCGAAGCTACCTGCGGATTTGATAATGTGGTACACATGCCGAAGGGTCCTACATTGGTCATTGCGGAGCTATCCTGGATAGTAGCCGCGGGACTCCCTCCTACCGTGACCGTGGATTGTGATGTTACCTTAAGCGGAGCGGGTGTAGTGCCGAAAGAGCACATACAGTTTGCTCCTGCTACAACTGCCTGACTCAACCTTTTTCCTCCATTTTGACCTCGGCTTCAGATGCTTCCTCCGCCTCGTCCCTACTTTCCGGTTCAGACTCGCCTGTGGGGAAAGCCTTATTTGGATCCAGCTCTCCGCCCTCATAAAAGTCCACTACCTGAAACTTTACTTCTCCATTGACAACGTATCTTACCAGATAAGTCTGGTCTCCTCCGTCGTCCCGAACTCTTAAAAGATAGTCCCCGTCATCGCTTACGCTTCCGAAGATTATCCTCATTATCGGCAGATTTGAAGTAAATTCCTTCTCCAGCGGACTTTTAAGCCTAATATTTTGAGGGCCGTCATGTCCCAGCACCTCTATTTTTTCATAGCTTTGTTTGTCCGGCTGCAATAAACCGTAATACTTACCCTCCAGGGAAACCCACGCTCCCGCACTGCTGAAAACGTTCAAAAGCAGCTTCTTGGGAATATACTCGTTGGCTGTGCAGGCTATCCTGGATAAGTTTATTGCCTCCAACGCTTCAAGAAAAGGAAGATTACCTGAGAGACTATAAAGGCTTTCACCCCTTTTTGCGTTCTCTGATGGTATCAGGAACGCAACGCATTCCGGAATATTCGGGTCAAGCTCTTCATACCTGATCCGGGCTACATATTCTTCAAACCCCGCTACTTTTATACGCATAAGAAAATCTTCCCTGCCGGTGTTTATGAATACGTAATTCCCGTTTCCGCGATCCTCCGGTCGCACCTGCCTTTCATCTCTCATAAAAAGGACATTTCTCTCATCTACCGTTGCTCCCGTTGTTGTATCCACAAGCCTCACCAATAGATCCAGTTTTGCCTTGATAACAGCGAAAGCTTCCACGTATCCTTTCCTCCTTTCTTAGGAACCTTAAAGTTCCCTTTATCATGATAAAAAATTTTGCCTGTGGGTTCTTCCTATTGTTCCTCACCCACCGCATGCAGTGAGAAGCTTGCATCCACAACTCTGGGCGTCTGAATGACCTCTCCGCTCGACAGGAATACAGGTGCCGCCTTATAGAACAGGCTTATCTGATATGGTTTGTTGATAGCCTGCCACACCCTTACCTTTTCCTCCAGACT
>JAGBNT010000009.1 GCA_017634255.1 Lachnospiraceae bacterium | reverse complement strand
GCAATTCGGTAAGCGTCCATGTACGTAGAGGAGATTTTGTAAGACTGGGGACAGATCTTCCGGAATCATACTATAAAAAGGCTATGGATTATTTCAGGGCAAATACAGAAGATCCGGTCTTTTATTGCTTTTCAGATGATATTGAATACTGTAAACGCCTGTTTGGAGATACTGTAAAATATGTAGAAGGAAATGATGCGCTAAGGGATTTCTGGACTATGAGCTTATGCAGGCATAATATTACAGCGAACAGTACGTTTTCGGCATGGGCAGCATGGATAAACAAAAACGATGACAAGGTGGTTATACACCCGGCAAACTGGCACGGGAAGGAATCAACGGAAGTGGATGAAAGGATATGGCCCGAAAAATGGGTATGTCTGTGATCTCATTGCGGGAATGTGTGGCTGATGAAAGTAAGACCATTTTATAGATGCTGTATTGCAGGTCGGCGTATCAGCAAATAGAGAAATTTATCAGGAAGTCAGAAAGGAGAAGACTATCTGTCTGGAATAACATAACGATAGTCTTGATTTAGCAGTAAATCCGCCGCAGTTTCTAAGCTCCAAAGCGATAAACCGGATCAGAAAAGCTCAAGCACGGCATGACATACGAAATCGGTTTCAACTAATTTCTCGTTCAGGAGCTTTTCGGTCAGGCCGACGGCGCTTTCATTTTCCGCCTGAAACGTGATCATGATCCGCTCGTGTTCCGGGATAGCGCTCAGGGTTTCGGCAAAGCGTTTGAACAGGATGAGCATAAAGTTACTGTTATTGCCTGCACTGAGGAGATAATCGATTATGACCTGGGTTCCGAATGCGAAGACCAGAAGCAGCCCCATAAGGCTACCCTTGGAATTGAAGGTAAAAAAGCTTAAATTGCGTTGAAAGCCGGGTTCTTTAAGACGCAGAAGAGGGTAATCGTTTTCGGATAAAAGGTTCCTCGCCTGCGTCCTTTCCTTTTCGTTCAGCTCGCTCCAGGCTTTGCAGATACCCTTAAGAGGCTTGTCAAAAAGATATTTACGCACATTATCGCTGTTTAGCGCCTCATTCAGGCTGAAATAATAAACTCCGGGTTCCTCAGTTATCAGAAAGCCGAAGGAGAGCAGCAGACCTGTAACGCCCTCCTGTACATGATAAAAATTGGAGGTTATGAATAAAACACCGTGCTTTTTTCCGATGTCTATCAGGCTCTGAATGAGAAGTGAGCCTGCGCCCCGTCTGCGGTACCCGGGAACAACATAGATAGTATTTAGCAGCATCCTGTCAGGCTCAAGGGTATATATGGCAGTAGCACAGGGCGTGCCGTCATCGTCCACGACCCCCAGTCTCTCGGGAGCATCGGAGAAGGCCGGCTCCGGCTCAAAGAGTATGCCGTTAAAAGCGGCACGGTTGCTTTTTCCAATTCGGATTGTTTTCATTTTTCAGCTCTTTTCCTTTTTCGGGGCTTTTCTTTACTCTTTTGCAACTATCTGACCGTCTTTTATCTCAAGCTCTCCGAGGTTTGTCAGAACCTCGTTCTTAAACCTTATCTCATCCTCGTCCTGATATCCGATAAAATAGACCCGCTCGATAGAATCGCGGTTAAAGAAATACTGGTTTTCCTCCCCGGTATTTCCCAGAGGATAGACTACTCCGACATAATCATATATCTCCTCCATATTCTCATCGGAGAGTATCCTTCCAGTGATCATTAGTTTGGTTTTTCCGCCCTTTAAAAGAACAACAGAGCCGATTGGTAACAGATTTTCGTACATTTTTATGCCGCCTTTCTTATTTCTTGATACTTGTCACTCTATAGTGTGATTACCTGACGATAAGCGATCCTGCACGCAAAAGTCATTATTTGTTTTTTCTGAGGCTGGATATGATCTTATCGGTCCAATGGCTGAAATCCACATCCAGCGAAGCAGTTCCGCCCATTCCTACCAGGGCGCCGAGACTGCAGCCTATTCTGGAGGTGCTGACATATCCTCCGGTAGTGATGCCCGCACCCCCAAGCTGACCGGAGAGGGTAATTCCGATCTTTACTCCGAAGAGGTTTAATCCTCCGGATATTGAACCTGTGGCAAACGCCGCCTGTGCAGAGATCATGACTGCTCCTCCGGTCAGAGCCACATCCTGCCCGTTAATGTTCATATTAAAGCGTCCCAGCTTTGCAACAGCACTGGCATTTGCAGTCAGGACATCTCCCTGGGTATCAAGATACGCTCCCAAAGGCGCGTGTTTAAAGTTCTTGAAAGCCGATGCGGAGACTCTGCCCTTTGCAACGGATGCGGATGCGTCGCCGCTGATGCCTATCTCACCCTTGATTATATCCTTCGTATCAAGAGCCAGAGAAGCACCGATCTTTCCGGAGGCCTTGACCGCGCCTACCGCTCCCTTTCCCACCGCCGACAGGCTCCTGTGTGTACTTCCGGCATAGGCACCGACCTCTGCTATATTCGCCGAGGCTGATACTCCAACTCCCACATCAAAAATATTTAAGGATGCATTGTCCAGCTCGGAAGCATTTTTCTTTTGCTCCTTCCATTTTTCTTCGAGCGCCTGATCCCTTTTTTCCCAATATTCATTGTGGGCTTCGGTGTTATAGCCGGTAAAATCTTTTTCAGGAGAATACTTTAAGCCTGAACTGGCGCTGGTCTCAATGCCATAGTCCCTTACTCCCAGAGCAAAATAGGCACCCTTCTTCTTATCCATGCCTCCACCGGTCTGCTTGCGCACACTTGCCTTAAGGTTATGCTCCACATTGTTATTTTTCAGCGTTTTCAGGGTCTTTATCGCCTCCAGATAATCGGCAAGCTTATCCCTGTGGGCTGTCCGGCATTTTTGTATATTTTGCTCTATCTCATCTACAGTCAGCTTGTCGGTATCTGTCTTCCGCAGCACCATGTAAAAGGGGCTTGATATCACATCCATCTTCGCCCGGTAGAAATCCCTTATCCGGGTATATTCCCCGACCGATTCGCGGAGCTTTTCAATATCAGGAAGCTTGTTATCCTTAAGGGTCTTCAGCTCAGCTTCCGTAGGATTACTCAGGGCATCCTTAAGCCCGGCGAAGGTATTAAGCTGTGCATAGGCGTCGTTAAAATGCGCTATGAACTGTGTATCGTTGTCGTAGTTTAAAAAATCCATGGTGCAGTCATGCATCTTACGGATATTGGCAATACTCGCGGTGATCGTTACAGCCTGTGCAGCCGGTGCCCCGGTCTGCTGAAGCGCCGTGCCCTGAGGGACTCTCCAGTCCTGCCTGCCCTCCTCCCGGTCTTTTCTCCAGGTCTTTGCAGCGCTGCTGTCATAGAGCGTTTTCTTGGACTCAAAAGCCTTCTTTCTGCGCCTTTTGGACTTGCCGCTTAAATGCTTGCCGGTATTAAATTCATTCACTACCGTTTGTGATGCAGCCGAGACCATATTCTGCGCCCGTTCCAGATTGATCTCTTCAGGCCTTGCATTTTTAAGGTCATTTACCTGCTCCATCTGTTGAACGCCCTGCAGCCATTGGTCAGATGTTAGCTGATAGCGCTCCCATATTTTGGGCTGCTGCGGATGTTGCTGCCGGATTATGGCGGGCTGCTGAAGGTTAACTTTCTGGTTGATCGTGGCAGGCTGCTGTAAATTGACATTTTGATTGGCTGCGGTCGTGACCGGCGCTGCCGTAATATTCGGTTGCTGCGACGGCTGCTGCTGTTGGAGCGAACCCGTATTACCCTGATTAGTGCACATATCTTTTCCTCCAAAATCATTCCTCACTGTGGTTGAATACGCGCCGGGCTTTTTTTCGGAACATTCGTTTACTATTATTCCGCCATGGCCGCCACACCGCAGACGGTATCGCTTAAGGATTTGCCAAAATCAGATACCGCTGTTTTCATGGCTCAATGATATTAAAGGTCTGCCTCGGCGCGCTCATATATTTCAGCAAGCGCCTGAATGCCTCAGTGTCTCCCTCGAGCCTGATCGAGTTCATACTTTCCGCATCTCCTGCCATTGCGCCAAGGAGGGCGGGACCCGTAAGCGTTACGGTACATTCCGCATCCTTTTCCTGCCTGTCCTTATAGGTAAGCAGGACTCCGGACTTTCTCGTTATATAATACTTCTCATTATGGTCCGTAAAGATCACATTAAGGCTTACATCGTCGTCCGCGGCCTTAAGGGCGTCAGTTCCGATATCTATGTAGTCAAAGATCATCTCCGGTGTCATCGCCGCCCTTGTTTCCATGCTTGAACCGCTGAAAAAGGAAAGGCTGTCCGTCTGATTTCCCCTTCTAAGCTCCAATGCTCCCACGAGGTAAGCGTTCCTCCATATCCCGCTCTCAGCCTGATAACCAAGCTGCTCCAGGGCATCCGCACAGAGATTTCTTGCAGCCTGATTGGATGGATCAGCGAAGATAAGCTCTTTTGTGATCTGAGCCACCCACTGGTATTCCCCGTTATCATAGTCCTGCTTTGCAAGCTCCAGAACCCGATTCGTATCCCCGAGGTATGAAACCAGCTTTTTTGCGGAATCCTCCGGAGACATGGGATTCAGATTTACGGGGTTTGCGTCGTACCAGCCCATGTACTTCTGATAGACCGCTTTTATGTTGTGACTTAAGGTGCCGTAATACTGGCGCATGTACCAGACTTTGTTCAGCTTCTCCGGCAGGACGAGTGTATTGGAAATCTCCGCCGCGGTATAGCCCCGATTGATATAATGCAGAGTCTGATCGTTGATGTATTTATAGATCACCGCAGTATTCTTCATGTACTCCCGGATCGCTTCCGTTCCCCAGTGCGGCCAGTTATGCGACTGGAAGACCACATCCGTTTCATCCACGAAGAGAGCCTCCGCCTCCAGTATATATTTCGCCCAGTCCGCAGCATTGCGTACCTCTGCGCCTCTCAGGGTATAGATATTGTGCATTGTACAGTTACAGTTTTCTGCAAGCCAAAGCCCTCTGTATTTTGGAAAATAAGCATTCATTTCCGCGGGAGCTTCGGTTCCCGGCGTAAGCTGAAAACGTATTTCCAAACCGTCCACAATAACGGTCTCATTAGTGCTGACTGTATATGTGGGCGGAAGAAGTCCTCTGTGACCAAGAGCCTGTCCCAGACCGATCCCTATAGCCATCTTTCCTTTGGGACCGGCTTTTAAGAGAGTCCCGTACTGGTATTGAGCCCGCCTTCCCATCGCCGTGCCCGCGTAGATATTTTCAGCCACGGCATACTTAAGGAAGCCCTCCGGAGCAAATACCACGACCTTCCCGCTTTTAAGCTGCTCTTCAAGGGGCAGCGAGGAATCCGAAGCATCTTCCTTATTTATCAGCCCGTAAATACCGCCGTAATGGTCTATATGGGAATGGCTGTAAAGTACGGCCTTGATGTCGAGCTGCCCAAAATGCTTTTCCATTAAAGCCTTCGCTTCCTCCATATCCTCCCTGCACATGAGCACATCAAAAACCACCCAGCCGTTATCTGTACGGATGAAAGTGGCATTAGCCATATCATATCCCCTGACCTGGTAGATGCCGTCACAAACCTCAAAAAGTCCTGCGTAGGAGTTGTAAAGAGTATTTCTGAAAAGGCTTGGATTTACCGTGTCCGGGGCTTTCTCCAGCTCGCTCGCAAAGCTGTAGTCCGCCACATTCCAAACCTCATTTCCATCCTCATCGTAGATCACAAGGCGCTCCGGCGCTTCCAGGAGGCCTTTAAGCGCATTTTCTTTCTCGCTTTCATCATCAAAATCCAGCATATCGTAAACGCTTTCGTTTGCGGCCTTCGTATATTCCGTAGCCTCCTTTGCCTCGGCGGAGGTGGGTTCAAATGAAGGTACTGCAGCGGCAGTATCGATATAATTTATCTCTGTTTTGCTTCTGTTCATTTTCGTGGATATCCCTTCTTTTTGCACTTTTCATCAGCACTGGTAAAAGAGTGGTAAATAGAATGAGTTTTATCTGATCTACTTTTTTATCAGGCATTTTGGATCACCATAGGCTGTGTACTTTGCCAGCAGAGCTTCTTTTAAGACTTCAAGCTCCTTTACCGCATCAAAGCCCTCCTCGGACTGATAGACAAGCCCGACAGCGTATCTTGTCACCGCAGCCAGCATTAGATGCAGCGTGGCTGAAAACATCTCATGCTCAGGAATATCAGTGCGGATCGTATGATCCCGCTCCGCCTTTTCATATATCACATGAAAACGCTTCGCCAGTCCCTTTACCATATCCCGGTAAGGCTCCAGTGTCCCGGTGTCAGGTTTCTCCGATTGCACATAAACGTTAAATAACTGGTTGAAGCGCAGCAGCTCCCGATGATCGAGATATAACCCTATAAAGGAATCCAGGTAAAACACAAATTCCTCTCTGGCTGATGCCCTTTCAAGGTTACTTTTGTCATTGCGTTCAGGGATATCCTGAAGAATCTGTCCCCATTGATGCACGGCAACTGCAATCACAAGCTGCAGCTTGGAATCATAGTACCGCAGAAGAGTTTTTTTCCCGCAGCCGGCTTCCCGGGCAATCTCATCCAGGGTGACTGATGTGATGCTTTTTTCCGTAAACAGTTTGTAAGCTGCGTTCAACATCCTTTCGCGCCGAACAGCCATCGTCGCATGATCTGCTCCCGGATCTCTCATATTGTCTAATCTCCGTCCGTTTTTGACAATGATGGTGTCGTTTTTTATTATACTTTAATCCGGTTTGTACAGCAAGCGAAAATCTATCTCCTGTCATTTATGCAATTTCCGATTTCGTCCGCAAAAAGTCATGGTATTATGATATTATTAAGTGCAAGACCGTTGCCGGTCTGAAAAAAAACGATGCCGAAGCACTTGTGAAAGCAGCAGGAGATGTATTCCTGTTGCGCGGACTTCCTGAAAGAGATGGGAGAAGGAAGCTATTGCATTTGACTGATTCGTTTAATATGGAACAAATAATTATAGTGAATGACTAAAAATCTGTCGTTCACTATAACAGCAGATAGCCTGCAGATTCATGAGG
>JAGBNT010000056.1 GCA_017634255.1 Lachnospiraceae bacterium | reverse complement strand
CGGACTATGTGGAGATAGACCTCGTTGAAATGCAGGTGGACTGCTTCCAGATCGCGGGTCTGGCTGTGGGCTTTGTGATAGGCTGGTTCCTGGAGAAGCGCTATATTAAGTTCACTACAGAGGGCCTCGCCGCAAAGGTCAGGGTCATAAGGGGCGTTGTTGGTACAGCGGTTGTGGTCATAACCAACAGGCTCAGTAAGCTTGCAACCCAGAATGTGGACCCCAGGGCCTCAAAATTCATACAGCGCTTTTGCCTTGTGATGGTAGTCTTCATCGTGGCTCCCCTCATTTTTAAATGGATAGAGGGACTCATGGCTAAAAGCAAAGCGAACAGTAAACAATAAATTTTTTACACATAATGTACTAGGAGGAGAGAAAAAAGTGATCACGTTTCTTATTGGCATTGTGCTGCTGATAGTTGGCGGTGCAGTATACGGAAAAATTTGCGAGAAAATCATGAAGCCCACCGATGCTCCGACACCCGCCCTTTCCATGAGTGACGGAGTGGATTTTGTTCCTATGAAAAAGTGGAAAAATGCCCTTATAGAGCTTTTAAACATCGCCGGGACAGGGCCGATCTTAGGTCCCATCCAGGGCATACTCTTCGGACCCATAGCCTTTATTACGATCCCCATAGGCTGTGTCATAGCCGGAGCCTTCCATGATTACATGACGGGAATGATCTCCATAAGGAACAAGGGAGAGCAGACCCCGGACCTGGTAAGGCGCTTTCTGGGAAAGAATATTTATACATTCTACAATATTTTTGTATGCCTCTTAATGCTCCTCGTGGGAGTGGTATTTATCTATACTCCCGGAGACATCTTTGTATCGCAGATCTTAAATCAGGACAGCTCCGCCTCCAATCCGGTTTTATGGATAGTCTACGGAGTGATCTTTGCTTATTACATAATCGCCACCCTCTTCCCGATAGACAAGATAATAGGACGGATATATCCGTTATTCGGAGCCATACTTCTGCTGTCGGCAGTCGGAGTCTTCGTGGGACTCTTTACAAAGGGCTATCCCTTAACGGAGCTTTGGAACGCCGCCGCTGCGGGATATCCCTATAAGACGAATTTCATCCCGATGTTCTTTGTTACAGTGACCTGCGGTATCTGCTCCGGCTTTCATTCCACCCAGGCGACATTGGTCTCCCGTACGGTTGTCGATGAGAGAGAGGGGAGATTTACTTTTTACGATATGATGATAGCCGAGGGCTTCATAGCCATGACCTGGGCTGCGGCAGCCATGGGAGCCCTTGGGCTGGGCCTCGTGGATGTGGACGCCATCGGGAACGCCCCCACTCAGGTAGTGGGTATAGTCGCCAAGGATATGCTCGGAAGCGTGGGAGGCATCATTGCCATAATCGGAGTTATACTCCTGCCGGTGACCTCCGGGGATACGGCGCTTCGTTCCTTAAGGCTCATGGTTGGAGATGCGCTGAAAATTGACCAGACGAAGAAGCAGAAGGCGCTTCCTATGGCGATATGCATATTTATAGTGGTAGGAATACTCTTATTTTTTGCAAAGGGAAATCCCTCCGGCTTCAATATCCTGTGGAGATATTTCTCCTGGGGCAATGAGACCACGGCTGTATTCGTCCTGACGATGATAGCGGTATATATGCTCAGGAATAAGATGCCCTTTTATCTGGCCCTCATTCCCGGAAGCTTTTATATGTACGTGATCTGTTCCTATATATTAAATGCGAAGATCGGCTTTAATATCCCCTGGACCATAAGCTATATCATCGCAGGAGTCCTTACTGCGGCGTATTTATATGCGGTGGTGCGAATCGGAAAAAAGCCGGGTGCAAAATAAAAAAAGGATAATTAATGTGATATAAAAATCAGGCCTTATATGTTATTATTATAATCAAGGTAGGCGATATTCGTTTACCGCATATTTTCTTTAGTAAAAGGAGCGAGCACTATGAAGATCCAATACGGAACCAGCACTTCAGGTTCACTTGAAGAGGCGCTTAGGGAGATACGAAATCCGTCCCTCATCATTCTTTTGAGCCCCGGGGACAAATTTGAAAGCAATGTGGCAAAGCTGGAAGAGCTTATGCCCGGAGTTCCCAGCATCGGCTGTGTGGCTATGGGCTACTGCAAGGAGGTGGCTGACAAGGGAGTGTCGGTAGCGGCCTTCAGCGATGGAGTAACGGTCAGGACAAATATACTCGAGCAGGTGTCCCTGATGCCCGCAAGGCATATAGAAAGGCTCGAAAAGGATATAGACAGCGTAAAGCCCGGACGCAATAATACGGTGGTTATAGACCTGTGCGCCGGAAACGATGCCGGAGTTCTTACTACTATAAGCCCGGTGCTGCAAAAGCACGGCATAGAGCTTATGGGCGGAACCGGAGATCAGGGAAAGGTCTCCTGCAACGGCAAGGTCTATCCCGACGCCATGGCCTATGCCCTTATCCGCAACGAGCGCGGAAGGATCAAGACTTATAAGGAAAATATATATACTCCGATGGAGGGAGTGAGGCTCATAGCCTCCAAGACCGACCGGTCGAATTACTATATCGGGGAGCTCAATGGCCGCAGCGCCAAGCAGGTTTATATGGAGACACTTCATATAAGTGAGTCCCAGATAGGGACGCAGACCTTCACAAACCCCTTCGGAAAGGTCATTGGCGACGATATCTGTATAATTTCCATAAAGGAGGTCAAGGGAACCGGGCTTTGCTGCTACAGGCAGGTCAACGATTCCGATATTCTGACCCTCCTTGAGGCCAGGGACTTCGACGAGATCGTGGATCAGACATTGACCAGGATACACTCCGATTTCAACAGGATATCAGCGGTCTTCTCAGTAAACTGCGCCTTCAGGCATCTGCTCTTTACCGATAAGGGGTATATGAAGCCGTATCTTAATAAAATGGGAAAGCTCGGGAGCCATTGCGGCTTAGTGGGCTTCGGAGAGCATTTTAATTCGCAGTTTGTCAATCAGACCATGACCTGCGTGGTATTTGAGTAGACTCGCACGGGTCTTGAATTTAGGAGGATAAGCAGATGTTGTTTGGAAGAAAGAAACAGATAGAGACCGTTCAGGTCGAGGATACCGCCAAAAAGGAGGAGCAGGCCCAGAAGCTCCATGCGGTGCAGTATCTTGTGAACGCGATTTCTGAGCATGAAAAGAAGCTCATAAAAAACGAGGTGGACTCCCTTACCCAGCTTCACGATGTGGAGGAGGCATTTGACGAGGTCATGAAGAAAAACGACGAGCTCAAGGAAAAGCTTGCCGCGTATGACAGGGTCTTTGCCGGAGTTAATGAATCCGCCTCCAAGTACGAGGATGTAAGGAATGAGATAGTGACGAGCGTGGGACACGCTCAGGACAAGGTGGGAAAGCTCAGGGAAAATTCCCTCAATGTAAAGGAGAGGTTCTCTGACATGCAGGAGTGCTTTGACAACTTCAAGGCTGCCGTGGATGAGATCTCCCAGTACATGGAGCAGATAGTGGGGATAGCCTCCCAGACGAACCTGCTGGCGCTGAACGCCTCCATAGAGGCCGCGAGAGCCGGAGAGGCAGGAAAGGGCTTCGCCGTAGTTGCGGAGGAGGTTGGAAAGCTTTCCCGGGAGATAAACGAGCTCATAGGTCAGGTGCATAAGTCCATAGACACAGCCGGAGAGGAATCCGAGAAGATGACCACGAGCGTCAACAGCTCGATAGAGGCGCTGGATAAGAGTATATCGGAGGCGGACGAGACCTACGCCACGTTTGACGATATAATCACCTCCGCCGACAGCTCGAGGGAGGTTCAGCATGAGATAGAGGAGGCTTCCAAGGCGGCAAGCGACGAGCTGGAGATCGTAGAGAGCAGCTTCGACTCTATCAATTCGGAGTACGGCAGGCTCATGGGCTATATTCAGGACGCCAACTCCTTAGGCACGACCAAGAGCGGTGAATTTGAGCATATTACCAATCTTCTTTCACAGGTAATGCCGGTATTGAAGAATTAAAACAAAAAATATAGATGCGATGAAAAGGGGCTGTCGCAATAAGCACAAAAATTTTGTGCATTTTTGCTATTGCGACAGCCCCTTTTCATGCGATCCGGCGAATTTTTTTGAGTCAGCCGTATATTTTAATGGGAAATTATGAAAAAGAAAGGACAGACTTTCTAATGAAGGAAAAAGGGAAAAAATTCGCGCTTAAAGGACTGGGAACCGCCCTTGCGATAGTTGTGGCGGTGCTGGCCGTGGCGTTCATTATCATGGCGTCCTTAGGTGACAGCGTCAATATCTGGCAGCTTAAGAAGGGAGAGGCGGCGGAAGAAGCGGACCCGGGGACGGACAGCACTTCCGGGAACAGCGCCGCTTCGGTGGAAGAGGGGCTGGTGAGACTTGCCTGTGCTGAAGAGCTGGGGGATATGGATGTGGCGAAAAATCAGGCCTATTACCACCTGCCCCTCAATATCTACGACCGGCTTGTGGAAATAAGGCAGGAGGGGGGAGTAAGCCTGATTAAGCCCTCCCTGGCAAAGGAATGGACGGTCTCCCCCGACGGAAAGACCTATAGCTTTACCCTAAGGGACGACGTGGTCTTCTCCGACGGCACAAAGCTCACCGCGGACGATGTCAGGTTTTCCTTTACGCGGCTGCTGACGGTTCCAGGAAGTGAGCAGACGGCCTTTGCGGATATGATACAGGGGGCGGATGAGGTCCTGTCCGGTGCGGCAGATGAGCTGTCCGGCATAAAGGTCACGGATGACACCCACATAGCCATAACCTTAAAGGAGCCCTTTCCGGCCTATATCAGCATGCTGGGCGCTCCGGCCTGCAGCATACTTTGCAGGAAAAAGACAGAGGAGGCCGGGGACTCCTTCGGCACGGACCCGGCATATATAATCGGCAGCGGCCCTTATATCCTGACCGGGATGGACGATAATTCCTATACTCTTGAGGCAAATCCCCTCTACTGGGGAGAGGCGCCCTCCGTAAAAAAGGCGATCCTTAGCGTGATGGCACCCGCCCTTATGGATCAGGCCTTCAGAAACGGGGAGCTGGACCTTCTGGACCTCGAGCTTGTAAACTCCGGGGCTGCCGAATACTATCTGAAGAATGAAGTGTATGACGATACACGCACTGAAAAGGATAATGTGGAGATCTTAAGCCTCATGCTCAACACGAAAATTCCTCCGTTGGATAACCCCAAGGTCAGGAGGGCGGTGCAGCTCGCCATAGACAGGGAGAGGATAATCGAAGAGGTCTGCGGAGGGCATGCCCGCCTTACGGACGGTATCTTTCCGATGGGACTTACGGGTTACAGCGAGGAAAACCAGGGCTGGCTCAAATATGACCCTGAGGAGGCAAGGAGGCTAATAGGGGAAGCGGATCTAAGCGAAGGGAGTACGGTGGAGCTTGTCCTCGATTCCGACGCCGACGAAGGAGAACAAAGGCGCATGGAGATAATACGGGAAAACCTAAGGGCTGTGGGCCTTAACGCTGTGATCGTGGTCTATGATCATGAAAGCAGCCGGTATTTAAAGAAAGAGGGCCAGGTCATGGCCTATGTCTTTAAATGGATAGCGGACTTTAACGACCCGGATAATTTCATCTACACCATCTTCGGCTCGGAGGAGGCCGTCCGGAGGTATTCCAGCAACTACAGCGACAGCGGGGTCATAAAAAGGATAGCAGAAGCCCGGAATATGGAGGATGAGGCCGAAAGGCTAAAGGAGTATGCGAATCTTGAGAGGAAGCTCGTTCAGGAGGACGCCGTATGGGTGCCTCTTTACAGCGCCGGGCACGTGTTTATAAGGGGAGAGCGGGTCAGAAACTATACTACATACTGGGCAGGCTGGAGCGATATAACGCTGAAGGGCATAGAATTAAAATGAGAAAAACGGATATGGCAGACGAAAAGCTTAATGACAGGATAAAGGAAGAGGGCTGGCTTAAGGATAGACGCGGACGCAAAAGGGTCAGCCTCAGGACAAAGATATTTTTGCTATGCGTCTCCCTTGTGACAGTGACGATATTGATCTTTGCCGCTATGGGGGTGGGACAGTTCATACGCTTTGCGGGGCTAATTTCAGATTCCGCGGCGGAGCAGGACAGGGTCATTGCTGAAAATACTACCGATACCTTAAGAAGTATAGAGACCAGCAATTTCCGCAAATACGTGGACGCAAACGCAAAGGTGCTGGACGGGGAATTTAGGACCATGAAGCACGATATGGAGCTGCTGGCAACGGACGTAAAGGACATACTCGAGCATCCTGAAAGGTATGGGGAAGCACCCCTGGCACCGCCCTCGAAGGTCAATGCCGGGAGGCTCGCGGCGCAGCTTCTGTTTTCCACGGACGCTGATCGGACCGACAGTGAAATGCTTGCAAAGGCCGCGAAAATGGCCAACCTCGAGGAAAGCATGAAAGGGATAGTTGAGACCAGTGAGGTCATGACCGACTGCCTTATCTGCCTGCGCGGGGGTGCAACGATATGTGTTGACAGCCATTCGGACCAGAAGATCGATGAGAAGGGCAGAGTAATGGATTTTAACGCCGGGAGGCGGCCCTACTACGTCGGAGCCTATCTCAATAAGAACACCTATTTTGCCCCGGTGAACTACGATTATTTCAACGATGCGCTGGAGATCATGATAGGTGTGCCGGTGTATGTGAACGGGGAATTCGCCGCGGTTTGCGGGGGCTCGAGAAACTTATCCGACATGAAGACGATGATAGACAAGATGGTGCTTGAAAATAACACCTTCATCACGCTGGTAAACGAGACCGGCAATATAGTTTATTCCCAGAGAGAAGGCGGTGAACTGGCAATAGGGGATGGCAGCAGGGGAAGCGTGCTCAGCAGCTCCAATACAGAGCTCGTGGATTTTATCACGGGCGCCCTCGGAGGGAGCAGGGACTTAGGAAGGATCACAATAGACGGTGAGCCTATGTACCTGGCCTGCGCGCCTTTGGAGACCGTAGGATGGTCGCTCCTTATCGGCATACCGGAGTGGGCTATCGAGGAGCCGGGCAAGCTCATGGTGGCACAGATGGACGAGATATCAAGGGCCTCCATAGACAAGACCCGCGATATGGCGAGACAGGCCCAGATGCTGATACTCATTATTGCAATAGCCCTTATTGCGATAGCCGTCATTTCCTCTATAAGGCATTCCGGCAGGCTGGTACAGCCCATTATAGAGCTTAGGAGGGCTGGTATCCAGTTCATAGAGAGGGAGGGGGTGGAGCTTGACCACGCCCCGGACTACTTCGGCCGGCTCGAGCTATATACCGGAGATGAGATAGAGGATCTATGGGTCACCATGCAGGACCTGGAAATTAATATAGTGACCTCCGTGCGGTCCTTAAGGCGTATTACGGCGGAAAAAGAGAGGATAGATACGGAGCTTTCAGTTGCGACCAGTATCCAGTCCGATATGCTGCCGAAGATCTTCCCGGCCTTTCCGGAGAGGAAGGAGTTTGACCTGTACTCCTCCATGGACCCCGCAAAGGAGGTGGGAGGGGATTTCTATGACTTCTTCCTTATAGACGACGACCATCTGGCCCTGGTAATGGCCGATGTTTCAGGAAAGGGTGTTCCTGCGGCTCTGTTTATGGTAATATCAAAGACGATAATAAAGAATGTGGCGCTGTCCGGAAAATATACGGGACCCGGCGAAATCCTCTACGATGTGAACAACAAGCTCTGCGAGAGCAATGAGGAGGATATGTTCGTTACGGTCTGGCTTGGTATACTTAAGATATCTACAGGCAGGCTGGTATCCGCCAACGGAGGACACGAATATCCGGCCCTCTGCAGGAGGGGCGGAGAGTATGAGCTTATACGGGACGTACACGGGCCGGGGCTTGGAATGTTCGAAGACGCTGATTTCGAGGAATGGGAAGGGACGCTTCAAAGCGGCGATAAGCTGTTTTTGTATACGGACGGAGTGCCGGAGGCGACGGATGCGAACGAGGAGCTTTTCGGGAGCGACCGTATGCTCGAGGCGTTAAACGACAGCCGGAAGGAAAAGAGCCTGGAGGGAATACTGCGGCTAGTAAGGCAGCATGTGGATGCCTTTGTGGGGGATGCTTCCCAGTTTGACGACCTTACGATGACCATTCTTGAATATAAGGGCAGGTCTGAGCTTTCGGAAAAACAAAAACGATGAATGAAAAGAGGATGAGCATATAATGTCTGAATCAAAGCTGGAGAATGGGGCACGTAAAAAAACTGATTCCGCCCGTGAGGCGGAGGAAGATGCCGCAGAGGTGGACGCTTCTGGGTTTGAGGATTTTTTCAGCCAGAACCGCGTCATAGTCAACAGGTACTTAAATGTGGTCCTCATATGCTTCGCCGCAGCGGGACCGGCTATAGCCATAGGAGT
>JAGBNT010000055.1 GCA_017634255.1 Lachnospiraceae bacterium | reverse complement strand
TCATAAACACGGCTTGTTCTCCGCAACTCGCTTGTTTCGCGCGACCTAAAGGTCTTCGAAACTGCGCTCAAACATATGCTCGCCCAAGCCTAATCGCAGGCACTATTTGCCAAGAACTGCTGGCTAATTTTTTATATTTTGTGCCAATACAACAGCCCTGTTTCTTATTCACTCAACTTATACATTGCGATCTCGTCGATCTCGCGGTTGGCGGCGATTATGATGTCTTCACCGTTTTTATTCTTAAAATGCATCGCGTTGGCGCAGCCGGTGTTCCTGTCTATAAATTCTGTATGATAGTCCATGGCATCCTTATCCCAGGTTATTGCGATCGTATCCTTAGTCCCCTTTCTCCAGCCTACGATCCAGGTGGGCTTACCCAGAATGGATGAGGCGCAGGTGGCATGGATCATTTCAGTTTCCGCCTCGGGACGGCTGTATTTCCACTGCGGAACATAGTTGCCGTGTTCATCCAGGTGGTAGATAACGAGTGAATTGCCGTGGAAAGGACTGATACAGCCAAGCTCGGGCTGACCGTCTTCGTCAAAGTCCAGGAGCACCGAATCGCTGGACGGAACGCCCAACAGCCGCTCTATCTCCCAGTCAGCCCCGGCAACTGCGGGAGGACTGAATAAGAAGGTTCCCTCCTCGCAGCCGATCAAGGCAGCCTCGTAGCCTCCGTAGCTAACCTTTGAATAGCCGTGGTTTTTAAGCATATTTCCCATGAGCTTGGTAAGCTTTAGGGGGTGGCTCTCATCATAGCCCGAAAGGTCCTCCGGCAGCACCGCTCCATAGCAGGCTCCGGGGAAACGCCAGTCATTCTTGTATTCATGACCGGTCTTAAGGCAGCATACTATAATGTAATTTACTCCTCCGCGGCGCAGTATTCCGAAGCGATGCACAAAGGGCGCGCTGCAGAGGGTTCGTATCTCCCAGTCGTTCTCTGCCCTGCGTGTGGCTATCACTATCTTTGCATTAAGCGAATCGTTGGGCGAGTAAAATTTATGGGTGGCAAGGAACTGCCCGTTGCTTCCGGGAACCTGTACCATCGTCATTACTCCGCCCGGCTCTTCCCAGACTGTTTCTTTTCTTTCGCCCTCCTCTGAAAAGAGATAGCAGGGATCCTGCTTTTCGGCAGCCACCAGAAAACAATGTTCTCCGTTGATATCAAGCTCTGAAAGGGAGTAGCATTTGTTGAGTTCAGATATGACTTTCTTTTCTACCTTCATTTTAGCCTCCTGAAGTATATGTGTTAAACGAACATAAAAATTGATATTAACGAGTGCTTATAACTGGTTGAAATATGAGCGCTTTGGCAAGCTTATTTGAAAGTTTAAGGACATTATATTATCTATAAATAGGATTTTCAAGTGAAATAAAGTTATAATGAACAAATAATCCGGTGTACCTGTGAGATAAATTTCAGCAAAAGTAACAAATGAAAACGAACATATAAATCAAAATGACATGTCAGTTGTGAATAACTCAATAAATAACTGACTAATTGCACACTTAATGCCGATAGTAAAATTGCACAAACCGAAAAAACAAGGGTGGTGGCGACGGGAAAAACGAACATAAAATAAACAAAAACATCTTGAAAAACGAACAAAAACTTTTTATTATGGTCTCAACGAGCTTATTTGAAATGAAACGTAACGAAATAATAAAAGGAGGTAGGAGAAAATGAGCAAGGTTTCGGAAATGACCAGAGAGAGCTGGATCATGAACACCTTTCCCGAGTGGGGGACATGGCTTGTCGAGGACATTGAAAACGAAGTCGTAAAGCCTGGGAATGTTGCCATGTGGTGGCTCGGATGCACGGGAATCTGGTTTAAGACACCCGGAAACGCCAATATCACCATTGACTTATGGTGCGGAAACGGAAAGAGGACTCACGGTGACGGAAAGATGAAGCCCGGACACCAGATGGCTAACATGTGCGGAGGACGCATGATGCAGCCCAACTTAAGGAACGTTCCGTTCGTGATCGATCCCTTCGCATTTAAGCAGGTGGACGCAGTGCTGGCGACACATTATCATTAGGATCATATGTCGGCGGAGTGGGCGGCACACGTTATCCAGAGCGATATGAAGACCACTGATGAGAACGGGAAGGAGATACCTGTACCATTTATCGGACCCGCAAAATCGGTAGAAACCTGGGTAAAGTGGGGAGTCCCCGAGGAGCGCTGCAGGACAGTCAAGCCCGGAGACGTGATAAAGATTAAGGATATCGAGATAGTATGTCTGGACAGCTTTGACAGAACCTGTATCGTAACCACGGATTCGACCGGAGAGGACAGGGAGGAGCTTACGGGAAAGTGCCCTACGGACATGGATGAAAAGGCAGTGAATTATCTTGTAAAGACGCCCGGCGGCAATATCTATCATTCGGGAGATTCCCACTTCTCGATCTATTTTGCAAAGCACGGCAAGGATCACGATATCGACGTGGCTTTCGGCTCCTTCGGAGAGAATCCGATCGGTATGCAGGATAAGATGACATCCATAGACGTCCTTAGAATGGCGGAAAACCTTCAGTGCAAGGTGGTCATCCCGATACACTGGGATGTATGGACAAATTTCCAGGCGGACTGCGAGGAGATAAAGCTGCTCTACGATTTCAAGAAGGACAGGAATGAATATAAGTTCCATCCGTTCTTCTGGCAGGTGGGAGGAAAATATGTCTATCCGCAGGATAAGGATAAGATATATTATCACCACCGCAGAGGCTTTGAGGACTGCTTCGAACATCCGCAGAACATTCCCTTCAGGTCATGTCTCTAAACAAAACGGGGAGGTAAATAATGTCTACGGTATTACAGGAAATAGTTGAAAAAAAGCATTACAGCTTTATCGACGGCAAGGACGTAACCTGGCAGGAGGCGGTACGCCTTAGCGCGCTGCCGCTGGTGGCAGACGGAAGCGTTTCCGAGGATTATTATAAGCAGATAGTCAGCTGCATAGAAAAGTATGGTCCCTATATGGTGTTCGAGCATAATATAGCAATGCCCCATACCACGGAAAATCCTGTGGGCGCGTTCAAGACCGGAATAGGCTTCATGGTATCGAAGGAGCTCATAGATTTTGGAGAGGACGAGGACGGAGAGAAAAAGGAGGCAAACATTTTCTTTACCCTCTCGTCAGTTAATTCGGATGAACACATGAACAACATACAGCAGCTTTCGCAGATATTCTGCAACGACGAGCTGATAGATGCGCTTGCTGCGGCAAGGACTCCGGAGGATATACTCGCGGCACAGGAGAAGTACCCCTGCGAGGAAGAGGATTAAGGAAACATTTTTTTGGTTTTAGAAAGGGAGTTCGAGTGCCCATCTACGTTGTGAAACACTACGAGGCACTCTGGCAATTTGCTTCGCAAATTGCCACTACATAACGAAAGGAGTAAAGTTATGCAAATTTTAGCTGCAATTTGGGATTTCTTTGCAACTTATATTTTACAGAAGGCGCCATACATGGTGGGCTTCCTGACACTCGTCGGCTACTGCCTTATGGGAAAGAAGTGGTACGATACACTGGCAGGCACCTTAAAGGCGATTATCGGTATGCTGATATTGAACGCAGGTTCTGGCGGACTGACCAGCAACTTCCGCCCCATTCTTGCGGGACTTAAGGATCGTTTCAATCTTACCGCCTGCGTAATAGACCCCTATTACGGGCAGAACGCGGTTACGGCAGGAGTTGAGGAGGTATTCGGAAAGGGCTTTTCACAGGTCATGACCCTCCTGCTCATCGCCTTTATCGTAAACATATTACTTGTTCGTTTCAATAAGATAACGAAGTGCCGTACACTCTTCACCACAGGTCACGTGCAGGTGCAGCAGGCCGCAACGGCTTACTGGCTCATCCTCTTTGCCCTGCCCGCTCTTCGCAATAACGACGTGGCTCTCATGGTGGTTATGTCCGTTATCCTCGGAGCTTACTGGGCAGTTGGTTCAAACCTTACGGTTAAGCCCATGCAGGAGCTTACAGAGGGTGCAGGCTTCGCAATCGCTCACCAGCAGATGTTCGGTATCCGCCTCGGAGCCTTCCTTGCCGATAAGCTCTTCGGCAGCAAGGGCGGCAAGAGGAAGGTTAAGAAGGTGGGAGATCTGGAGATGCCCGGCTTCTTCTCGATCTTCAACGAGAACATGGTTTGTACCGCAATACTGATGACGGTATTCTTTGGAATTATAATGATAATCATCGGAAAGCCCTTCTTTATCGAGTCCGGCGCTACGAGCGAGACAGAGAATTTTGGCTTCTATATCTTCAACACCTCGCTTCAGTTCGCGGTTTACCTGGCGATCCTGCAGCTGGGCGTACGTACCTTCGTTACAGAGCTTACCGCTTCCTTCCAGGGTATCGCTGACAAGCTTCTGCCTTCGTCAGTTCCCGGCGTGGACTGCGCGGTCTGCTACGGCTTCGGCGATGCGAACGCGGTTACCTTCGGCTTCCTTGCAGGTCTGACGGGACAGATCATAGCGATTATTGCTCTTATAGTCATGGGCTCGCCTACGATCATCATCTGCGGTTTCGTTCCGGTATTCTTCGACAATGCGACAATCGGTCTGGTTGCCAACGAAAAGGGCGGAATGAAGGCCTGCCTGGTGATACCCTTCTTCTCGGGGCTTATCCAGGTCTTCGGTGCAGCTCTTATCTCCGGCTGGGTAGGCCTTGCAAACTACGGCGGCTACCTCGGAATGTTCGACTGGGATACGGTATGGCCGCTCTTCACAGTCTCCATGCACTATCTTGGCTACATAGGCGTTGCGCTCGTGGTTATCGTTCTGCTGGCAATTCCCCAGATCGAGTACCGCATGGACCCCAAGGGATACTTCCTTATAACAGAGGACTACGAGGCTTATCAGGAGCATATTAAGAGCAAGGAAAAGGCTGCATAATTTAGGCGTTAACATTCGGGCGGTCCTGGTTTTCAGGCCGCCTGGGTGGGAATATAATACGATAAAACACTATTAATGAAAGGAAAAAATAACTATGGCAAAGCTTGACGGAAAGAAATTACTTGCATGCTGCGCAAACGGCGCAGGCTCTTCACTGATGATGGAAAACGCTATCAAGAAGGTTATGACAAAGTACAGCATTAAGCCCGGAGAACTCAGACACTGTGCGGTATCCGAGGGCAAGAGCGCAGCGAGGAACTACGACGTGGTCTTCTGCGCAAAGACTTTCATTAAGAACTTTGAGGATGTGGGACCCAATACCACGGTCATTCCCTTAAAAAACGTTATGTCCGATAAGGAGATAGAGGCAGGGCTCAAGGAGGCCGGACTTCTGGACGAGTAAGAAATATATTGGGAAATTATTAATTAGTCAAAATGTAACGGAGCCGGGCTGTTAAATCGATACATTATATTGTATAGTTTAAGAGTCCGGTTTTTACTATAAAGCCTCCGGTGGGCTCGCGCCCGGGAAGGCTATGAGGGGCCTGGAATACAATTTTTTAAGGCGGTAGTTTTATGCTGAAAGCAGTGATATTTGATATAGACAATACCTTCTATAACTACGACAGGGCAAACGTAAAGGCGAGGGCGGCAATAGCCGGCTATGCGGCTGAAAATCTCGGGATGACGGCGGAGGAATTTGACGCCGAATACGACAGGGTCTTTGACGAGCTCATGGAGTATATAGGAGAAAAGGCAGCCTCCCACAACAGGCTCATTCGCTTAAAGACCATTCTTGAGGAGCGCGGTCTTCCGCTGTATCCACACGCCATGAAAATGTATGAGCTCTACTGGAACACGATCATAGACTGCGCCGAGAGCTATGACGGCTATCTGGAGGCTCTGGAGCATGTCCGGTCAAAGGACTTAAAGATTGGGATAGGCACGAATATGACGGCCCGGGTCCAGTTTTTAAAGCTTGAAAAGCTGAAGGTCCTGCCCTATGTGGATTTTTTTATCTGCTCCGAAGAGGTGGGGGAGGAGAAGCCCTCGGCAAAGCTCTTTGAACGCTGCCTTGAAAAGGCGGGCTGTAAGGCGGAGGAATGCCTGTTCATAGGCGACAGCTTAAAGCACGATATCGTTCCTTCTCTTCGGGCCGGAATGAAGGCGCTTTGGTTCAAGCCGGAGGGGGTAGACAGCCAGGGCTATGAAATTTTTAAAGATTATGGGGAGCTTCCCGCGCTTATAGACGGGATGATGTGATTTACTTATGCGAAACAGCAGAAAAGATGTGGACAGCAGACAGCTTAATATCCTGAATCTGGTACGGGAGCAGGGGGAGATACGCTCGGAGGACATTGCAAAGCGCTATAGTATCTCCATGATGACCGTCAGAAGAGATCTGCAGCTCTTGGAGGAGCGAAAGCTCCTGCGGCGGACTCACGGCGGGGCGGTATCCTTTGAAAAGGGGTATTCCTTAAACGGGTTAAGCGAGGATATTACAAGGTGTAGGAACAAGATCTCCGAATATGCCTCGACCCTTGTGGAATCCGGGGATTCCATATTTATCAACGGCAGCCGTACTGCACTCAATCTTTTAAAATATATCAATGATAAAAACGTGATGGTCTGCACAAACAATGGCTGGGCCATAGAAGAGGAGTATTCGGGAGGGGTTAACATAAAATTGGCAGGAGGAGAAGCCCGCGACAAGATCCTGGTGGGCGAGCTTACCATGCGAAACCTCCTGGAAATGACCGCGGATAAGACATTTTTGGGCTGTGCCTCCGTCTATGACGACGGGAAATTCCAGTACAATATTCCCAACGAGATAGGTATTAACGAGGCGATGATAAGCAGGACCAGAAACGAGCTTTTTATCCTGGCGGATCACACGAAGCTTAAAAGGCAGGAGCACCGTGACGATTCCTATGGAAGCTGCAGCTACGAGCGGGCGCTGACTCTTGTGACCGACGAGGCCGCTGACCCCTACGTAATAGAGAAGCTCAGGCAGTACGGGATGAAGATCGTCCTGGTGCCATTAGATTGATTTAGCCATATAAAGGATGCAGGGATGGAAAATTTTTCGCAATTTTTATTGTATATACCGGGAATAGTTATTTTTCTCGTGGGCTCGGGCAAGGTCAGGCAGTACATGAGGATTCACAAAAAGGGAGCCTGTGTCGAAGCCGCCGTCGTCCGCTGCGAGCACGTGGTTAGGAAGGATAAGGCGGGCAGGGAGGTCTACAATTACTACGATGTGTTCGTGGAATTCGTAAATCCCGAAAACTACCATAAGGAGGGCCGGAGCGTAAAGTCTCCGGTGGAATATGTCAAGGGACAGCAGGTCCTGCTCTATCTGGATGGTTCGGGTGGAGATTCCAGGCTGACGCAGGCTGTGGACGAGTCTGTCTTTAATCCCTGGGTGCTGATGGTCATAGGGGCGCTTCTCGTTGTGCTGGCGCTCGAGGAAAACCAGGGCAACGAAGTGGCTGCCATGGCATGCCTGGCGGCAGTCCTGCTCTTTGTCGGCGGGAGCTTGATCGCAAATTATATTCTGCTCAAGCGCAAGGGCCTGCAAAGAATAGATGCCGAGATAGTCGATGTCTTTAAGAGGCAGATATCCAGGGGGACGAAGATCCTGAAAGCGGATAAATTTACCTACTATCCGATAGTCCGTTACGAGATCGACGGCAGGGAAAACATGAGGATGTGCAATATTAATTCAGGCAGCGCGAATTCCTTCAAGACCGGAGAGCATATGCCGCTATATCTGGACTCCGCTTCGGGAAATGTCATGGAGAAGCACGAAAGCCCCGGAGTCCTTATCGGCGGGATCGTTGTATTTTGCATCGGCATTCTGGCTGCCTTGAGTATCTTGTCGGCTATCTGACAAATGCTTCAGCTCCCGCTGATTTCGGGGTGAATTTCTGCTATAATCTA
>JAGBNT010000008.1 GCA_017634255.1 Lachnospiraceae bacterium | reverse complement strand
GGGGGTGGAAGCGGTACTTATGCTTCCCGCCCTTTTTATTGCGGTCTTTGACGGGGATAATCCGGTCAGCGGCAGCTTTCTTTTGAGCATAGGCATTATCGCCCTTGTTTCTATCGTACTTTTTTTCATCTCAAGAAATGCCCAGATGCATTTTTTTGCCAGGGAGGGCTTTGTATGCGTGGGGTTAAGCTGGATCGCGATGTCCCTTTTGGGCTGTCTTCCATTCTGGTTTTCAGGACAGATCCCAAAATTCATAGATGCTCTCTTTGAGATGGTTTCCGGCTTTACGACTACCGGAGCCTCCATAGTGCCCGACGTGGAGAGTATGTCGAGAGGGCTTCTTTACTGGAGAAGCTTTTCACACTGGATAGGCGGTATGGGTGTTCTGGTCTTCGTGCTTGCGATAATTCCCCTTAACGGAAGAAACAGCGGCTTTACCTTGCACCTTATGAGGGCGGAGAGCCCGGGACCCAGTGTCGGCAAGCTCTCCCCGAAGCTTTCGCAGACAGCAAAGATACTTTATATCATATATATTGCCCTGACAGTAGCGGATGTACTTTTCCTGCTGGCAGGAAAGATGCCCTTATTCGATGCGCTATGCACCGCCTTTGGAACCGCCGGAACAGGAGGCTTCGGGATAAAGGCGGATTCAATAACCTCCTACAGTCCGTATCTGCAGAACGTTACCACTATATTCATGTTCCTCTTCGGGGTTAATTTTACGATATTTTATCTGATACTCATGAGGAAGCTGAAGGCAGTGGCAGTGGATGAGGAGCTTCGCGCATATTTGGGAATATTTCTGGCAAGCACCATAATAATCACCTCAAATATCATAAGGCTTTACCCCACCGTTAGCCAGGCTGTATCCCATGCGGCTTTTCAGGTTGCCTCGATAATGACCACCACGGGATATGCCACTGCGGATTTCGATACCTGGCCGGTAATGTCCAAGACCATACTCTTGTGCCTTATGATACCCGGAGCCTGTGCGGGAAGTACGGGCGGAGGAATGAAGTGGTCGAGGATAATACTGCTGATAAAATCCAGCGGAAGAGGGCTGAAGAAGCTGCTCTATCCAAGGCATGTGGATACTATAAGGTTTAACGGGAATGTGGTGGATGAAAAGATAGTGGATAATACTAACGCCTATCTGGCGGTGTATATAATTATCCTGATGGTGAGCTTTCTTGTCATTACCGTTGACGGGTTTTCGATAGAGACGAATGTTTCGGCTGTGCTGGCGTGCTTTAATAATATTGGTCCCGGACTGGACAGGGTGGGACCTGCGCTTAATTATGCGCAGTACAGCGGGCTTTCGAAGGCGGTCATGATCTTTTGTATGCTGGCAGGAAGGCTGGAGATATTCCCGATCATTGTGCTCTTCGCACGCAAGACCTGGACTGTGAAACACTAATTATTGCGACAGCCCCCTATTATTCTTCAGGGTCAAGGACGATGCCCAGCAGGACGAAGATCATCAGTGTCAGAGAGAGACCGGAGCCCAGGTGCCAGTTTGTCGTAGAAAGAAACTCCTGCTCAATGATATTTCCGATCAGCATAACCTTTCCTCCACCCAGCATATCAGAGATAGCAAAGGTCGTAAGGGCGGGAGTAAAGACCATGACGATGCCGCTGATTATGCCGGGCATCGTAAGCGGCAGCATGATCCGAAACAGCACCTTAAGCGGCTCAGCCCCCAGATCCTGCGCAGCCTCCAGGACATCATTTCCCACAGAAGCAACAGAATTATAAATAGGCAGCAGCATAAATGGCAGGTAGTCGTAGACCATTCCTATCATTATGGCGTATACGGAATTGCCAAGGTCCTGGGGCGGAAGTCCGAGGGCGGCAAGGAAGGTGTTTAAAATGCCGTTTTTGGAAAGTATTATCTGCCAGCTCATTATCCTTAAGACAAAGTTCATCCACATGGGAATAATGACTATTGCCGTTTGTATCAGCTTCCTGCCAAGGTGAAGGGAGCGCATGCAAAGGGCAAGGGGATAGGAGAGTACCAGGCAGATAAGGGTGCATAAAACAGAAAGCCTTATCGACAGCCACAGCGCCTTTAAATGAACCGGCTCAGTGATAGCCAGGATATACTCTCCTGTAAGTGCTCCGCTGTCATTTATAAATGCATAGGCAAGGAGCATTATAAAGGGTATAAGGGTAAACAGTATAATCCAGAATATATAGGGCGATGCCAAAAGGCTTCTTTTTAATCTAGTTGACATTTAATATACCTTAAGCTCCTTCCAGAGATTTCCGAGAAACTCAGTTGTATCGTTATCTAAAGGGATGTTGACCTCGGAATTATCTATAACCTCATCATTGGGAAATATCATCTCATCCTCCAGTATCTCCGGCTCCAGCTCGTCATAAATAGCTTTGTTAACGGTAGGATAGTATATCTCCTCAAAATTTCTCAGGGCTATGTCCTCACGACAAAGGTAATCCAGGAATTTCCTTGCATTGTCCGGTGAAGCACAGCGCTTTGTCATGCACCAGACATCTATCCACAGGTTGGTTCCCTCCTTGGGAACGACGTATTCAAGGTTCGGGTCATACTCGTTTGCAAGATAGGCCTCTCCGGAATAGATAACAGCAATGGCGGCATTTCCGGCTACCATTTCCTCCCTCACCTCGTCCACGAAATATGCCTCCACATCCTTTTTCTGGTTTAGAAGAAGCTCCTGAGCCTCAAGGAGCTCATTGCGGTCTGTGGTGTTTAAGGAGTAGCCCAGATATTTGAGGGCACACATATATGCATCCCTTATACTGTTCTGCATAATGATATCTCCGGAATATTCCCCGTTAAAGAGCACCTCCCAGCTGTCCACTTCCCCATGGACCATTGAGGCGTTGTAGAGGATACCGACAGTGCCCCAAAAGTAGGGCAGGAAGTAGAGATTGCCGGGATCAAATCCTGCGGTCATCTCCATATAGCGGGGATCGATGTTGTCTATATACTGGAATTTGCTGAAATCGAGCGGAAGCAGCTCGCCTTCGTTACAGAGCTTTGCTGCCATATAGTCAGAGGTGCAGATAAGGTCATAGTTAATGGCGCCTCCCATATATTTGGCGTACATTTCCTCGGGAGTCGTGGCTTCCTCGTAGAGGACATTGATGCCCGTTTCCTTATAAAAATCCTCCAGCACCGAGCGGTCGATATATTCTCCGTAATTCAATACGGTGATAGTGTTCCCGCCGGAAACCGTCTTTTGGACGACGTCGCTATTTGCTCCGGCACAGGAGCTTAACAGCAGGCAGGGGATCAGGATAAGTACAAAGAGGGCAGAGATCTTTCTCTTCAATTTTTCTCCTCCTTTGAGGAAGTTGTAGCATTAAATATGATAAGGGCTGCGAGCACTGCTATAAAGATCACGCTTGACAGGGCATACATCTCTGGCTTGATGCCCCGCTTGAGCTGACCGTATACCAGGGTGGACAGCGTATCTATTCCGGCTCCGCGCGTAAAATACGTTACGACGAAATCATCCATGGACAGGGTCACTGCCATGAAAAATCCGCTTAATACCCCCGGCATGATCTCGGGAAGCACCACCTTGAAAAAGGCGCGCAGGCTGCTGGCTCCAAGATCCCTGGCTGCCTCGTATATGCTCAGATTGACTATTTTTAGCGAGGGCATTACGCTTAGCAGTACATATGGAATATTAAAGGTGATATGGGAGAGCAGTATGCTGACATAGCCCAGCTTCATAGCCGAGGAGAGAAGCAGCATAAGTATTATACCCGTTACGATGTCAGGATTCAGCATGGGTATATTGCCGAAGTTTTGAACTATGGAGGAGTGTCTGCGCTTCATTGCGAGCAGCCCTATTCCGGCAGGCACTGCGATGAGCGTAGCGACAGCGGCGGAGGTAAGGGCGATGGACAGCGTATTAAAAAGGGCTGTCATCAATGTGGAATCGCGGAAAAGCTCGAAATACCACTCAAGGGTAAAGCCTCCCCAGATGCTCCGGGAGCGGGAGGCATTAAAGGACAGTCCGATAAGCACCGCTATGGGCATATACATGAATAAAAAAGCTATGATCAGATACAGACGCACTAAAATTTTTTTCATTTTAAAAAACGACCTCGTCGGGCCTGGTGGAGATAAAGTCTAAAACATCATTCCGACTCATTTTTTCAAAGCCCTCAAATTCATATATGCTTCCGACTATGTAACCGTCCTGAATATAATAGGTAAGACCTTCCGGCATTAGCTCCTTCGCATCCTCCTTGGAAAAGAGAAAGACGCATCCCTCTGGCGAGGCTAGATAGTCCTTAAGATTATTCGCAAAGAGCTCATGGTCGAGGTAGCGGGAGAAATAGAAGTCATTTAAGGTGATATCGTGGTCAGTAGCCCAGTTTGCTATATTAAAGAAAATCTTGTTATCAGTTCTGCTCTCTATCGTAGAGAAAACAAAATGCTCTATATTTTCATTGTCAGACACACTGAGCCAGAACTCGGATTCATTTAAGGGGCTCGGAACATATTCATAGGGGAAGAATGCCTCGTGCTTTACCGCGAGATAGGGGCGTATATCCGCCAGCTGTACCACTATGCAAAGCAGCACCACGGCGCAGGCAAGCTTTTTATTCTTACGAGACACGCGCGCCAGAACTATCGCAGCCGAAAGCATTATCGCATAGGTTATGACCCAGGAAAATCTGGCGTTGGCCCTGAAGCTCGCCCATACATATTCGATGGCGAAGGGCAGCTTTATATTGAGCAGCACCTTGTCTCCGAAGGTGATTATGGGTATGGTGGAGACTATAAGGGCTGTGACGATGCTGACACCAAGGGCGGTAATGATAAATTTATTTGCTTTGAGCTTTTCCTTTAACGATGGGATCTCAAAAAAAGCAAAAGCCGAGATAAGCACGAGGATAAAACAGCCCAGTCCCCAGTAGAGACCTCTCAGCTGTCCCCGGTCATAAAAGGGCATGTCATAGAGAAAAGCCGACCAGCTCTGGCGCGGATATTCCGATGGATTGAAGAAGGAATTTAAGTTGAGCCCGTACTTACCGGCACCGACACCCATATTTTCAAAGACAGGAGAAAAGCCTCCCAGCAGGGCGACGGTAGCGAAGGTGACCAGACCATAGGCTGCGATCATAAGCAGAGGAAGCTTATAATTCTTTTCATATACAGCGCATGAAACCAGATAGCCCAGCAGGATTATGGCGCACAGGGGAGAAAAGTACAGATTTGTACATACTCCGTAAAAGGTTGCCAGGCAGTAACGGACAAAGAGCTTTTTCGGATGCTCGTAGAAATATCTGTGGTTAAAAACCGGCTCCAGGGCATAGAGCACCAGCCAGTGAGGCGTAAGGGAGCTGTGGATGAATACCCTGTACAGAAATACAGGAAATGTCGTGAACATAAAGGACATCAGCACCACAAAGGTCCTGTTTTGGGTATAGCGCAGGAGTATCCTCGCTGTAAGGACGCTCTGCAGCACAAAACACAGGACAGCCCAGGGACCTATATATTGGAAGTGATTTGGCAATATTGGCGACAGGAATTTAAAAAGCGTGGCCACTCCGGGAACAGCATCCAGGAACATGATGGAGATATCCGTCGGATAGGATAGGGTATTGAAAAGCCCTATCGGGAATTTCCAGGGAGTGTGCCGGAACGCCTTCCAGCCGAGATACTGCTGCCCTATGTCGTTGTGATGAGTGTAAAACCAGCCTACGTTTAAGGGGTTGATGACATGAACCCCGTATATGATGACGAAAAATAAGACAGAAAGAACTGCTACAATTATGTAAACCTTATCAATGCTTTTGATACGTTCCTTTATCTTTAATGTCATTGATAGTGCCTCATCGTTCTGATATTAAACGGGTCAATGTATATGCCGACCTGGCTGCCGACCTCAACACCAAGGGTGGAGGCTGCCTTCCATTCCATACCTCCGGCTAAGACACTTATCTGGTAATGTACTCCCTTAAATATGAGCTCTGTAACCTGACCCGTGATTATTCCCTTTTCAGGAGCAGTAAGCTCAATATCCTCCGGGCGGACTACCACATCCACCATCTGCTTGGGAGCGAAGCCCTCGTCGGTGCATTTAAAGGCTGTGCCTGAAATATCCACATGGGTTCTGTCTATCATCCGGGTGCTTATAAGATTTGCGTCTCCTATAAAATTAGCCACAAAGGCGTTTTCAGGCTCATTGTATATATCCTCGGGAGTTCCTATCTGCTGGATCTCACCGTGGTTCATGACCACAATGATGTCCGACATAGTAAGAGCCTCCTCCTGGTCGTGGGTTACGTATACGAAGGTAATGCCCAGCTCGTTCTTAAGCCGCATAAGCTCGAGCTGCATGGACTGTCTGAGCTTTAAGTCTAGTGCCCCTAGGGGCTCGTCCAAAAGCAGCATCTTCGGCTCGTTCACGATCGCACGGGCGATGGCGATACGCTGCTGCTGTCCTCCGGACAGGGTTTCAGGCATGCGCTCCTCATAGCCCTCGAGATTTACCAGCTTCAGGGCGTATTTTATCTTATTCTTAATGTATTCCGGGGATTTCTTTTTGATCTTCAGACCGAAAGCGATATTTTCCGCGACGTTGATGTGGGTAAACAGCGAATATTTCTGAAATACCGTATTTATCTCGCGCTTTTCAGGGGGGAGGGAGGTGATGTCCCTGCCTTCGAAGATCACCTTTCCGGTATCAGGACGCTCGAAGCCGGCGATTATCCTTAAGGTAGTAGATTTTCCGCAGCCCGAGGGTCCCAGAAGAGTAACAAACTCGTTTTTTCTTATATACAGGCTAAGATCCTTTAGTACCCGATTTGTACCGAAGGATTTTGAAATGCCGTCGAGGTCGGTTAAAATATCGTCAGGTTTATTTTTTTCAGCCATAACAGTCTCCTTAAACGTAAAAGCAAAGAGTCACCAGCCACCCGACGAGGTGTCGGTATAAATCGAATGTCATTCTACATTAGTTTAACTGAAAACGCAATCAAAATAATATGATGATGTTGGGGATGATGTTGGGGTCAATATTATTTCCTATATATGTTCAGATAGCCAAAACACGGTTTCTGTGATATGCTATTTTCACGAAAGGTATTGGCACGCATGAATACTAAGACTAACGGACCCAAATTTATTTAGTGGCTTGTCTTGATCGGGATTCGTGAAAAGAAAAAAAGGATGAATGCTATGAAACTGATAGGTGAATTAAAGGATAAGGTCGAAAAGGCTGAGAATCAGGAAGAAGCAAAGAAAATCATCAAGGATGCCGGGATGGAGCTTACAGATGAAGAGATGGATCAGGTGACCGGGGGTATAGGTGAAGGACCTACACCTCCTAGACGTAAATACTCATATTGAAAATCTCAAAGTCATATCAAGAGCCTTCTCATACAGGGAGGGCTTTTTCGTTGTATCCTAAACAATTATCTTAACGAGGTATATAGATGGAATCAAGACAGATATTCCGCGAAAAGAGCATAGAGAGAGTATCATCCCCGGAACAGCTTGATGATTACATTAAGGTGACGACACCATCGGTGTGGCTTATTCTGTCTGCGACTATAGCTCTTCTTGCCGGAATGATCATATGGGGTGTGTTCGGAAAGATAGAAGTAAACACTCCAAACGGTGTTGAGATCGTAGCACCTATAGATTATGTGATCAGATAAGGTCTGAAAGAAAGATCATGATAAATAAGGCAAAGATAAAACAACCGGTAAAAAAAGGAATTGCCAAAGTTCCGGTGGTAATGCAGATGGAAGACCTTGAGTGCGGAGCGGCTTCCCTTGCCATGGTGTTGGCTTATTTCGGCAAATGGATCCCTCTTGAACAGGTGCGTGAGGATTGCGGTGTATCAAGGGACGGAGCCAAGGCGGGTAATATCTCGAGGGCGGCCAAGACGTATGGCCTTATCTCCAAAGGCTTCCGATACGAGCCGGATCAGCTTAAAAGGAATGCGACTTTTCCGTGCATAATACATTGGGATTTCAACCATTTCGTTGTTCTTAAGGGTTTTAAAAAAGGAAAGGCATATATCAACGATCCCGCAATGGGAGATGTTGTAGTCTCGGAGCAGGATTTTGACAGGTCATTTACCGGTGTCTGTATGGTATTCGCTCCGGGAGAGGACTTCGAGCCTTCGGGAAGTAAGAGGAGCATGCTGGCCTTTGCAAGAAAAAGGATGGAAGGTGCAGGCTCTGCCGTAGTTTTCGTGGCGATAACGACATCCATAACATCCATAGCTGCCATACTCGCAGCAGGATTCTCCCGTTTCTTTATGGATGAGCTGCTTCCCGGAAATAATCAAAACCTTGTGAATCCTTTCATGTTTGCCCTCGCCCTTCTGACTGCGGTACAGATACTCGCCGCGTGGATCACAGCAGTGTATTCCCTGCGTATCAGCGGCAAGTTTGCGGCAGTGGGCAATACTACTTACTTTTGGCATGTGATACAGCTTCCCATGAGGTTCTTCTCACAGAGGTTCGCAGGTGATATCGAACAACGCCGCCTTGCGAATGAAGTAATAGCAACACTTTTGGTCAATACTTTTGCACCTCTTGTGATCAATACGGCAATGCTGGTCTTTTATCTGGGCGTGATGCTCAGC
>JAGBNT010000054.1 GCA_017634255.1 Lachnospiraceae bacterium | reverse complement strand
GCATACCGAAGTCAGAGGCTGAGAGCCTTTTAACCACAAGGAGGAAAAAATGAGCGTAATTTCAATGAAGCAGCTGCTGGAGGCAGGTGTTCACTTCGGACACCAGACAAGAAGGTGGAACCCCAAAATGGCTCCGTATATCTACACGGAGAGAAACGGTATCTACATCATCGACCTGCAAAAGACAGTAGGTAAGATCGACGAGGCTTACAACGCAGTAGGCGATATCGTTGCCGATGGAGGCACGATACTGTTTGTAGGAACCAAGAAGCAGGCACAGGATGCCATTTCTACAGAGGCTCAGCGCTGCGGAATGTTCTATGTAAATGAAAGATGGCTGGGAGGTATGCTGACCAACTTTAAGACCATCCAGTCCAGGATCAGACGCCTTAAAGAGATAGAGGCTATGAGCAAGGATGGAACCTTTGATGTACTGCCCAAGAAAGAGGTAACTCTTTTAAAGAAGGAGTGGGATAAGCTTGAGAAGAACCTTGGCGGTATCAAGGAGATGAAGAGGATCCCCGACGCTATCTTTATCGTAGACCCGAAGAAGGAGAGGATCTGCGTACAGGAGGCGCATGCTCTGGGGATAACCCTTATAGGAATAGCTGATACAAACTGCGATCCTGAGGAGCTCGACTATGTTATACCCGGAAACGACGACGCAATAAGAGCGGTCAAGCTCATTGTTTCCAAGATGGCGGATGCCGTTGTTGAAGCAAATCAGGGCGAGACAATGGAGGTTGCCGAGGAAGCCGAGAGCGAGGCGGAAGAGGCAGTGGAAGAGGCAGCAGAGGAGTAATAGATTTCGAGGAGGATATTATGGCAATTACAGCAGCACAGGTTAAGGAATTAAGAGAAGTTACCGGCGCAGGAATGATGGACTGCAAGAAGGCTCTGAACGAGACAAACGGAGATATGGACGCAGCCATCGACTTCCTTCGTGAGAAAGGGCTTGCAGGAGCAGCCAAGAAGGCAGGACGTATCGCGGTTGAGGGACTTTCTCTTACAAAGTCTACCGACGACGGAAAGAAGGCTGTTGTCGTAGAAGTAAATATAGAGACGGATTTTGCAGCCAATACGGATAAGTTCAAGGACTACGTAAATGCAGTAGCTGACCAGGCGCTCGCTTCGAGCAACACCGAGATGGATGCCTTCCTTGAGGAGAAGTGGAACAAGGACAGCTCCCTTACTGTTGAAGAGGCAAGGAAGCAGGCTATATCCGATATCTCTGAGAATATCGGCATCCGCAGGTTTGAAAGGGTTGAGGAGCCCAACGGTTTTATAGCTACCTACATCCATGCGGGCGGAAAGATCGGAGTTTTAGTAGACGTTGAGACCGACGTTGTAAACGATGCGGTAAAGGAGATGGGTAAGAATGTTGCGATGCAGGTTGCAGCTCTTTATCCGAAGTATACAAGGTCTTCCGAGATAGACCAGAGCTATATCGACCGCGAGAAGGAGATATTCCTTGCGGAGGCAAAGAACGAAAAGCCCGATGCAAATGAAAAGATCTGGAACGGTATTGTTATGGGTCGTGTAAATAAGGAGATGAAGGAGATCTGCCTCTTAGATCAGATCTACGTTAAGGCGGAGGACGGAAAGCAGAGTGTCCAGAAGTATGTGGACGAGGTTGCAAAGGCAAACAATGCCAAAATCAATATAAAGAGCTTCGTTCGTTTCCAGACCGGAGAGGGAATGGAGAAGAAGGAAGAGGATTACGCAGCGGAGGTTGCAGCAGCAGCCGCAGCGGCACAGAAGTAAGCTGTGAGTATAATTATTCCCTCGGAGATCAGTTCGATTTCCGGGGGTTTTATTTTTCTTATTTTTATAGTATATTTTTTGTATGGATGGAGCAAAGGAAAAGGATATCTTAAAATACTGCTCGCATTTCTTTCTTGAGATGAGCCACAGCTTTGACGGAGACAGGAAGAAGGAGCATAACCATACTCTGGAGATACTTTGCTACGTGGAGCTGGATGTGTCAAAGGGCTTTGATGTCATGAACTATTCCAAGGTGGAGAGGACACTCTTAGACTGCATGGAGCCCTATCAGGAATCCTATCTTAACGATATGGAGGTTTTTGCCGGAGATACGACCATTGAGAATGTGGGAGAGGTCATATGCCGCGAGATCAATGAAAGGGCACGGGAGATGGGTATTAACCTGTACCGTTTCGAGATCGCCGAAACTCCGCTGAGGTCGTATATTATTACGGATAAACTGTAAAATAGGGGCTATGAGCCTGGAACTGTCTGAGCCTTTTATATTTTTAACCAATATACCAGCCCCGTAAATACGTCAAACAAAAATTGTACAAATAAAGTCCAGATTATTAGAAATTTTTTATGTTTAGGCTCTTGTAATAAGTCACGATCTATTGTATACTTCCTATTATCTAAACTTTATTAAATGCCGATTTATAGTAAGCGAAATAAATAATTTCGCTTACTATAAACGCTCCGCGAGGATGCGCACGGATTTTGTTAGGAAATATGCCGCTGGAAGCGGCCAAAATCCGGCGCAGTAAACGCCAAAACGAAAAGAGTTTTGTCGTTTACTATAATAAATATAGCGTAGGATGTCAGGTTCGGATATGCAAATTGCCGCAATCTGGCGAGATTTTGTGTCATGCTATTTCCGGTCTGTGAAAGGAGACAGGTTTTATGAAGAGAAAACTTATCAAGGCTATGGCTGTGGCAATCTCTGCAATGATGCTCATGAGCTCTACTTTAGTTTATGCGGAAGAGAGCTCTGAGGGCGGCAGCACAGCTGAACAGAGCGAAGAGAAGCAGGAAGAGGAAAAGCAGGAAGAAGTAAAAGAAGAGGTAAAGGAAGAGGTAAAGGAAGAGAATCCGGCACCCAAGGAGGAAAGCCAGGAGCCTGCCTCTGATGCTGATAATAACGGGGGCGAAAGCAATAGTGGTGCTTCTAATGAAGGCGCTGCAGCCGGGGACTCCACAGGAAGCAAAGAGACCGCAGGGGAGACTGCCACTGGAAGTGAGAGCACAGGCGCAGCTGGAGACTCCACGGGTTCCACAGGCGGCGCAGCAGGCGATGCTGCAGTCGGCGATGCCACAGGTGCAGCAGGAGGAGCGGCGACAGGTGATGCCGCAGGCGCAGCCGGAGACACCGCAGGTTCTACAGGCGCTGCCGCAGGTGATGCGACAGGTACAGCCGGAGACGCTGCAGGCGCAGCGGGAAGCACCGGCAGCGATACCGGAGATGCCGCAAATTCAATTGTTGTAGATTCAGCGGAAAGCATGAAGATAGCAGTTGTCGATGACAGCGACTCATCTGAGGAGGTTAAGGGAACTGCCATAAATGGTTCAAATGTAAAGTGGGACCAACAGACAGTAACGGCATTTGACTATATTACAGACTCCGACGGAAATAAGATCGATTCCCATGTGGCATGGACTTTAAGCCCTGACGGGGAAACGGTATATATATATCTTGACAATGTTGTACCCTGGGGAGGTGAGCGCAGCACGGGTAACTTTGATATAGTTACCGACACAGGGAGAACCCTTGTATTCCGGATTACTGATTACGGCGTTCTTTGCGGCAATAACAACGTTCAGCTCGAAAACTGTACTGTGGTTAAGACAAGCCGTAGCTATCAGGCTGAAGACGGGTCATGGCCCTGGATCAACAGTTATTCCTACGAGATAGCCATACCGGTAGATATGCTTCCCAACTATAACAGTTCCATTGCTTTCGGATGGGATGCGCAGGATCTGGTACTTGACGGCGGGAACAGGCTGGTTCTTGCGGAAGAGAGCGCTGATACGCCTTCACCTGTCGTGACCCCCAACATGGAGGACTTTGATACGACAAACATGAATGAGGAGTCCTACGGGATGTGGGCGAACTACCCGGTATCGAGGCTGGATTATTCGACAAATGGAACGCAGACAGCTGTAGTCGATGGTGAAGCTGCCCTTGTGAATGCGAATGGAAAGCTGATGGGATATTGTGTCAGTCAGTATACTCCGCATATCAATGCATGGGATGTTATGGATGTTACCCTTTATAACAGAAGTGAAAAAATGCCTCTCATTGATTACAATGCAAGCGACTTGAACTTCAGCTATGCTATGGCAGATGAAAACGGAAATCTTACATGGCTTAGCGAGGGGGATTTCCAGAAGATCACAGACGGGACCATACATGTTTATCTGTTTGCAACCAGTGGTTGGAATAATTCCACAAATTTAAATAACCTTACTGCAGGCGACACACTTTATGGAGAAATGTACGCCAAGGTTTCCAACGGAGTTGCCGAAATGCAGTATTGGGTAGATGCTGAGAAATTTGCCGCCAGATATGGAGTGGAGGCAGACGCGCTTGGAGTTGTAGGATCGGATTATGAGCGCATCGGAGGATATGCGACCGCTCCTGTTGGAACCTCGTCCGGTCCGGTTGCAAACGCGGGCATGTGTCTTGCAGCCTGCCTTATAGGTCTAGTCATAAACAAAAAGAAGCTTATCGGAGCGGTTCAAAGAGCAAAGGCTGCAGCCTGATCTGCTGACCGGCACAAAGCCTAATTCCTTATAAAATCAAGCTGTAACTCCCGGGTGTGCCTAGCCCGGGAGTTGTTTTCACCTTATCAGGATGCTAAAATATCATAGTAAGTGAAATAAATCATTTCGTTTATTATAAACAGGGAGGTGCTGCATATGCCTACAAATGAAAAAGAATATAACGGGAATCTTTTTGACCAGCTTGAAATTGTAGAAGAAGCTTTAGCCCTCGCGCATGAAGAGAATGCCACAAAGACCATAGCTTATCTGGAGAAGAAAAAAGAATACATAAATCGTAAGCTATATCAAAAGCCTCCTCTCATCTCTGAATAGTACCGCCCAGGGAGCTTTAAATGTATATACTTTTAGGCGTTATATTTTTCATATTATGGATATTTGTACTGATAACCCTGCATAAAGCAAAGCTGCAGGCATGGTTTGAGCTTGTCGGCTCGGTGGGGCTCTTCATATTCGGAATGGTGTATATACGTCCTGTTGCTGTGGGACCCCTATCCAGAGCAGTAGCGGCTCTGGCAGGGATCGTCGGGAGAGTAACATCCACCTTTCAGACGTTTTTCCGGTACGGGATTATTTTTATACAGACCAGGAACGAGGGTTCGTTAACGCTGCAGATAGACTTCGAATGTTCGGGTATCATCGAGATACTTGCCTATCTTTCACTGCTGGTATTCTACAAGGTATACGACGCATTTGAAAGGATAGTATTAAGCGTTCTCGGAGTATTTTACATCATCCTTGCCAATGCGATAAGGATAGTGCTCATCTGCGAGATCATATATTTTGGAGGAACGCGATCATATTATATCGCGCATACCTATGTAGGAAGGATCTTTTTCTACTTTGTGACGGTGGTGATGTATTTCTATGTATTTACGAAGTCACAGGTTGTCAGGATGAAGGTAGGCAATTTCCGCTATAACATCGGCGGAAAGAAAAAAGCCTCCGAGGGCGAAGAGGAGAAAGACAGCGAGGGCAGGATCAAAGCCGATAAATCCTGGGGAGATGACGTTAAGTCAGAGGAGATAGCGGCATTTAAAGAGGAGACAGAGAGTATAAAGGAGATCAGCGAAAGGAAGGAGTAAGCGCTTGACATTAAGGGTCTGGCTTGGTTCATTCATATTCTGGAGTGCATGGGTATTGATTCCATTCATGATGGAAATATTACCCGCCCTTGGCTCTGCTATTGTGCTTATAAAGAAGCGGCTGAAAAACCATATCCCGCCGAACCCTGCAGCGGATCCGGAGATCTCTCTGATAATCCCGGTCTATAATTCTTACGATTCACTGTATGAATGTATACAGTCAGTGAACGATTCCACCTATGATAACGACAAGATACGAATTTTTCTGGTCAATAACAACTCTGAGGATACAAAGAGCTTTAAGGTATATACAAGGGCACAGAAGGACTTTCCGGAGCTCAGGATGCAGTGGCTCACCTCCGAGCAGGGAAAATCCCGGGCGTTAAATCTTGCGCTTTACAACAGTACCGGAAAATACATAATCAATATCGACAGCGACGGGAAGCTGGAGCCCAGGGCGCTGCAGTACATGATCAATACCTTTGAAGAGGACCCGGAGATAGGCTGTATGACCGGAGCCATACTTACCATCCCTGAGCAGATTGAGGAATATAAGAATTTCTTTTCAAGGCTTTTGAGGAAGATCGAATTTATGGAATACGCCCAGGCGTTCCTGGCAGGAAGGACCTACGCATCCGAAAGAGGTGAGGTCTATACTCTTTCCGGGGCATTTTCAGCTTTCAGAAAGAGCGCGGTCTTAAAATCGAGGATGTATGACACCTCCACGATAGCGGAGGATACGCAGATAACTTTCCAGATGAAGCACATCCTCCACCAGAAGGTTAAAGTCTGCGATATCGCTCTTTATCTGGTAGGTCCGATAGAGGGTATAGATAAGCTGTATACGCAAAGACAGAGGTGGCAGCGCGGCAGTCTGGAGGTAGCGAAGCTTTTTGACGACAAAAATTTCCGTCCCACAAGGATGCTTAAGGATGTAAATGTGCGTACCTTAATGTTTGACCATACCTTCGCCTTCCCCAGGATGATCTGGTACGTGGCTCTTATCTGCCTTATGATAATGGGCTATTCTGCAAAGATGATCCTCTTTTCGATGGTCTTTATGATGGTCATGTATATCATAATTTCCTATGTTTATTTTTTCTCCATCCTGCTGTTTATGAAAAATTTTCCGGCTCTTGCGATGTATTATAAGAAGCACTGGTGGGTCGTTCCGCTGCTGTCCCTGTTCAATATGATAATGTTTTTTGTACGTATGGCAGGGATATTAAACAGTATCGGGACTAACAGCGCATGGAAGACCAAAACCCTTACGGACGAGAGTAACTCCTTTGTCGCAGCGCTTAAGGAGCAGGGAGCAAAGCTTTTCGGCTGGGTACCGAAGCTCAGAAAGGCGGTCAACATAGACGATGAACAGGAAGTTTAAAAAGAAAAATCTTGTCGTTGTTACGGCTGTTATGACCGCACTTCTGGCGGTCATGACCCTTATTACATTAAATGCACTAAAGCGCTATGAGGACGGCATAGTAGCTGTATGCGCAACCCAGCAGGACAGCTACGTGCAGCTGGTAATTGACCAGATCAACCTTAAGGAAAACCGTTCAAACGAGGAGATCATCCAGAACATCTTAAGCACTCTGGATGCGTCAACCAACAGATATTGGGTCTTTTCGCAGGATCAGTCCCTGCTGTTCGTAAAGGATACGCTCGAGACCAATAAGTACCAGTCCTTTAAGACGGACTACTATTACACGGAAAAGAGCTCCGAAGCCTTTGTCAATTCGCTGAAGCTCAATGTGGTACAGCATGCGGAAATAGTCGTCAACAAGAAGGAATATATCGCCTCCGGGGTTAAGTTTGATTACGGAGGAAAGGAGTATCGCTTATGCCTGCTGACAAACAGGAGCGTGCTTCTGGACAACAACACCTTTTTGCAGGCAAAGGTTGAACTTAGCGTTCTGCTTTTCGGAGTGTATTTCCTGTTGTATATAATTCCTATCATAAGTGTAAGCGTATATAACAGTCTGGTAAAAAGGCTCGATGAAAGTGAAAAGGAAAATTACGAATTAAACGGCAAGCTGGTCCGCTTAAACCACAGGATGGACAATGGCATCGGGATTGAGAGCAAGGGTCCCGCCGTCTTTGATATAAGCACAGTGCCCGAGTTCCTTTCAAAGCTGGAGAAGAAGGAAGAGGCTTTTCCTCTCGGCTTTTCACTATACGCTTATGGCAGTGAGCGCAATAAGATAAAGCTTATGCACGCTTTGGACGATATATTGGATAAGAGGGATGTCCGCTTTGAGGATAAGGCAAAGAAGACCATTGCGATTATCTCGATGAAGACGGACCTTTATAAGATGAGGCATATCGGGAGCCTGGACAGTGAATGTGATTTTCTGGGCTTTGATATCCTAAACGGTATTGCGGACGTAAACAGTGATATATATTCCGAATTTCAGGTATTTCTGGAACTGAAGTTCTGGGCGCTGCACTAGTGTCCTGGCATATTCATACTCACTATAAATCAAATATTCAAGGAAGATCGACCATGATATTAGCCAATGCATTAAGGGAATACAGATTTAAATTCTATCTGAACGCCAGCCATTATGTTATTTTCAATAATAAGAGGGGGCAGATACATCCCCACACCTGGGAATTTGTGGTGGATATACTTATAGACCGCAGTAAATATATGGAATTTAATGACTTTGAAAGGGGCATCAATGCCTTTATAAATCCCTATCAGGACAAGGTCATGAATGATATAGAGCCCTTCGACCTTATCATCCCGACTCTGGAGAGCATGCTGGATTATTTTGCGCCTAAGATCAGGGATATTATAGGTAATCTTGGAGGACAGGTCATCCGCGTGGAGGGAAGCGAGACGCCTACGAGGACATATATCCACGATTTCTCCCAGCAGATATCCGATGAGAAGCTGATACAAAATGCATCGGGAGTTACGGAATACCCCTACGAAGATACGGTAAGCTATGACCACTACGGGATTCCGTATATGGATGACTATATAATGATGGGGAATAATCCGATGCAGAGCAACATCCCTGTGCAGAGCAATATCCCGATGCAAAGCAATATTCCTATGCAGAGCAATATCCCTGTGAAGAGCAATATTCCTATGCAGAGCAACATTCCTATGCAGAGCAACATTCCTATGCAGAACAATATTGCCGGAAGTAATCTCAATGATATTTTTGATTCTATAATATCCAATGGAACAGACAACTAAAGATAAAAAAATGGCGAGGCTCTATATACTGGAGCTCATCATGCCCATAGTAATGCTATTGAGCTGGACGGTAGTGTCCATGCTCATTGTTTTGTATGTCTCCAATAACGGCATGTACCCGTCCGGAACGGACGTCATGTACGATATTTACCGCGGGGATTTCCTTTACAAAAACTGGCAGGACGGGATTATCTTTCCGCTCTATGACCCCTATTGGTTTAACGGAATAGAGCTCTTGAGGGTGGAGCCTCCCCTGGCGCCCTATATCATCGCCCTGTGCCAGTTATTGATGAGGGGCAACATATATATCGGTTATCTGCTGTATATTGTTATTGTATTCATTATAGGCTCCGCCTGCTGGTACATAGTCGGAATGAGGGAGAACAGACCTATACTCGGCTGGTTCATGGGTATAATCTGGTTCTTTATCCCGAACAACCTGTATATACTTTTTGGAGTGGGGGATCTGGGGCGTGCCCTCGCAAACGCCTTTTTGCCGCTGTTTCTTTTTTACGTTTCCAACTACCTTATGTACGGCAGCTGGAGGATAATACCGAAGCTCATTGCCGTATATACCCTTATTACCTTAAGCTCCCTAAACTATTCGGCGATGATATTTCTTGCCTCCCTGCTGTATATGATAATCTATCTTATAGCAAACAGGACAGGCAGGCGTTTCAGGAGGCTTCTTGCGGCACTGTGCCTGCCCTACGCGATAATAGGGCTGTGGCTTTATAACGCTTATCAGACCGGGGTTATTGACTTCGGAGCGGGGGAGGAGATAGAAAACCACTTCCAGAGTATATTTATCAGCTTAAATCCGTTTTACCGCTCGGCGGTTTCCAGTGATATATATTATTACGGACTGGCGATCTTCCTTGTCAGCATTTTCGGGATAATATGCTCAAAGCGGATGCAGATACCGGGCTTTATCACGGCTATAATGATGCTGCTGTTTTCCACGAACCTGCTGTTCCCGCTGCTGTCCGTAATGCCCTCATCTAAATTCCTGCTGATGCTAAAATACATATCCATTGCCGTGGGCTTAAGTCTTTTAAGCCTTGTGCAGTGGAGGACGCTAAAGAAAAAGCTGCTGTTTGTCTGTCTGTTTCTCCTTATCCTGGATACCCTGCCCTCTCTTTGGTATATACGCGGCTATGCCAACTCTACGGACCCCAGGGACAGGTATGAAAAGATAATGGATGAAACCCTGATTAGGCAGGCTAAGGAGGTTACAAAGCAAAGGCTGGCTTTCTTTGACGGCGGTGAGCTGGGCTCTACGGTGGCCTTTATGATCTCGGATTACGGAGACAGGATTATGACCAGCTACGGCTACGGCTGGGAGGGGGCAGCCACAAAGAGAAACATATCGCAGATCGAGATAGCCTTAAGGGACGGTTACTACCCGTATCTATTTGACAGGATGCTCCAGCTCGGAAATGACAGCGTCATCATAAAGAAGACGACACTTGAGGCCGAGCTCTACGGGAATGACCGCGAGTATTTTCGGCTTAAGGATTCGGCAGAGGCGCTGGGCTACTCGGTATATGCCGAAAATGAGGAGTATATATTTTTCCATCAGGACATAGAGGGCAGATGGGGAACAAGCGAGAAATTCCGGGCGCTCGGGATCGGAAACGCCGCAGCCACCCTGTCTTTGGCTTATCCTACGATAGAGGAGACGGAGGAGACCAACCTCAATCACTATACATATGACGAGCTTGCAAAATATGATGTTATCTATCTTAGCGAATTTACATACGACAGCCTGACCGAGGCTGAAAACCTGGTAAAGAGGCTGGCGGACAGCGGAACGCAGATTTTGATACTGGCGGACGGAATACCTGAAAACCGTGAAAACAGGATGAAGACTTTTTTAGGAATGACCTGCAATATGATCAAGTTTAAAAATGGCTATCCCGAGCTGGAGACCGTGGATTACGGAGTTTTGGACTGCGACCTCTTTCCGATGAGCTATGCGGACTGGACCTGCTACTATGTCAACGGACTGGACAAGGTTCTGGGAACGCTGACGGACGCGGGGGAACAGATAAGCTTCTATGGCACGGTATATAATGACAATATCCGCGTGCTTGCCCTGAATATTCCCCTGTATTTTTATCTTACAGAGGACCCTTCAATCGCAAAGATAATGCATGACGCAATGATAATAGAACCGGGGCAGATGCCCGAGCGCCATATCGTGCCAATGAAGACTGCTTATTATCCCACCGGAATGACGATAGAGTGCGAGGAGGAGGTCAACACAGGGATGGGTCTTATGGACTGTTTTGTGTCCGACAGACCTATGACGAGCAAAAACTGCCTTATGGGAATAGAAGCCGGGAAAATGGTGATAGAGTATAAATATCCCAATCTTTGGAAGGGCTTGGGGTTAACTCTCTTAGGAGTATTGCTCTCGGTGCTCTATTCACTCTATCTGTACAGACGCTCTAAGGATTCCAGGAACTGAATATATGAGAGGGACAGCGAGACTATGATAAATTTTGACGACGATTGGGAAAAGGTTACCGGCAGACGGTTTGAGACCAAAGAGGAGACAAAGGCGGCTAAGAAACCGCCGGATAAAGATACGCAGGAGAAAAAATTTCAGGATAAAAAGCCTCAGGAGAGCCGGGAAGCCCTTCCGGCTGTTCCCGAAAAAACGGCTGAAAAAACAGCTGCCGTGGCTCCTGTAAAAAACGATAGTATCATAGACAGGGTAAGGCTTTTTTACAGCTTTATCGGAACCTTTATTTTCTATATGGCTGCCAACGCTTTCGAGTGCTTTAATTTCATACCCAGATATGACGCCCTGAATTATATAGATCACTTTGCGGATAGCTGGGAGGTCAGGCTGGGAAGATTTTTGCAGCCTCTATATGGGAGCATAAGGGGTAATTTCCAGCTGCCCTGGGTCGTGGGTATGCTGTCTATCATCTATATAGCCCTTGCCGTATACCTGCTTACAGATATGCTAAAGATAAAAAATAAGTGGTATATAATGCTGGTCGGAGGCATTTTGTCAGCGAATATTACTGTGACGAGTCTTAATGCCTCATACACATTCCTTGTGGACGCCTATATGTTTTCGCTTCTGATGTCAGTATTGGGAGTGTATTTAATAAATAAAAGAGCCAGGCTGGTAAATATGCTGCTGGGATCACTCTGTTTTTTTATCGCACTGGGAATGTACCAGGCGTTTGCCAGCGTTATCCTCGTTACGGTGAGCCTGATAATGATAAGGGATCTTTTGACAGAGAAAATAAATTTAAGGATGTTTCTTCACTGGGTATGCCACGGGGTCTCCCTCCTGCTGGGAGTGATATGGTATTACTTTTTTTATCAGGAGGAAATATATCGCCTGGGCGTGGAGGCGGCAGGGGGTTATAACGGACTGGGGAATCTTTCAGGAAATCTGGGTTCGGGGGTCTCGGCAATCCCCGCTCTGGTGGGAAAGAACTACCTTGCCATTTTAAGGTTCTTTTTTATAAACGACGACGAGGTAACCCTTGAATGTGCCATATGCAATTATGTTCTTGTGCTCATTCTTATAATATGCTTCATACGGCTGAGCTCTAAAAGAAAGACCGGAGCGCTCAATGTGGTTCTTGCCGCCGTATTGGGGCTTATCCTGCTTCCCCTGGCGATGATGCTGATCTCCATCGGAATGGGAAATATTTTTATTATGTACAGGGTTTCCTATGCCTTATTTTTCCTCTACATACTTATGTTTGCCCTTTCCTCCTGGGAAAGCGAAAGTCCGGAAGAGGACAGCGGGAAAAGGGTGCGGTTTTCCCGTTGCCTCCAGCTTGTCTCAATAGTCTGCTCGCTCATTATCCTTTGCAGCAATATAAGAGTCAGCAATGAGGTATATGTTTTGCAGAAGATCATGTATGACCGGACTCTCTCATACGTTACAAGGATAGCGGACGATGTGACCGCCGTAGACGGTTATGACAGGCAGAATATGAGAGTGGTAATAGTCGGGGACATCAATTCAAAAACGATGTTTAACTTTGAGCTTATTCGAAATCATTATGGTATCTTCGGCGAAGACAATACTGCTCTTTCCTATGAACAGACTATTACATCCTATCTTTCCGTTCTTAGAAATAACATGACTATTGAAGAGGAGCCGGATGTAATAAATCAATATAAGGCAATGCCAGAGGTTCAGGAAATGCCGGCATATCCCAAAGACGGGTACTGCCGTCTTATCGGGGACAGGGTAGTGGTGAAGCTGCCGGAATAGAAAGCATCATTTTATATGAAATACTTCATGATTAAAAGAGAGTTGATATGAAGCCAGAACGCAGTGAAACGGTAAAACGCTTAATTGATATAGGCATTGTCCTCGGGATAATCATAGTATCCGCCGCCTTTGTGCTGGGGGTTGTCCGCTATGTCATAAAAAAGGACAGTAATTTCGCGGCGCGGAGACTGGAGGAGCTGGGGCAGTATGAAGAGCTGGCGGTGGACACGGAGTCCTATATCCATTCCTATTCGGATGCCTTCACCGAGGACGGAACCGTTTACCTTTATTTTAATACAGGGGATAAGTATATTCAGCGCTTTGACGGAAGCAGCTTCTCGCCCGTATATATTAAGGGAGTCAATATAGGCACCGGCATGCCGGGGCACTATCCCGGAGATCTGGCGGCTGATAAGGAGGCTTACCTTCGGTGGTTCGATGAGATATCCAAGATGAACGCAAACTGCATAAGGGTATATACTCTGCAGATGCCTATCTTTTATGAGGCTTTGAGTGAATTTAACGAGACTGCGGAAAATCCGCTTTATCTTATGCAGGGAACATGGTTTAATGATGAGCTTCTGGCTAAGTCAGGGAATATGTTTGACCAGCAGTTTGTCGAGCTGCACCAAAGAGACTCCAGAGCCCTCGTGGATATCATACACGGCAACTGCAGGATAGATGAATTTGCCGGAGGTGCCTGGGGGATATACTACAAGGATGTGTCCAGATGGGTGATAGGCTGGCTCATTGGAAGTGAGGTAGAGGCGGATTATATCAAGGAGACCAACACCTTAAATGCCGATAAAAAGGCATATCAGGGCGAGTATTTCACCTGCGGGGATGTTTCTGCCTGCGAGTGCTTCTGGGCAGAGGCGGCTGACTATCTGACCTCATACGAGATGGAGAGATATGCCATGCAGCGCCCTGTCTCCTTTGTAAACGGAGCTGACACGGATATTTTGGAGCATACTGGCACCGACTCTTTAGGAGGAGGTAGTATAAGTCTGAACGCGGAAAGCATAAAGCCCACCAACAGGTTTAAAGCGGGGGTATTTGCATCTTATAATGTTTATCCCTACCGCCCTGCCTTTATGTATATGGACAGTAAGTACGCACAGACCGTGGGAGAAAACGGGGAATCTGATCCTTATAAGGGGTATCTCGAGGAGCTTAGAGCCAGTCACAGCGTACCCGTCCTTGTGTCGGAGTACGGCCTTCCCGCAGGCAGAGGGCTTACACAGGTAAATCCCGTTACCGACTTTAACGAGGGAAGGCATAGCGAAGCGGAGCAGGGAGAAATGCTTTCTGCAATGGCAAAGGATATATATGATACCGGCTGTGCCGGAGGGCTGATAACCTCCTGGCAGGATGAATGGTATAAGCATAACTGGAAAACGGGGAACTTAACCGATGCGGAAAGGCGTCCCTATTGGAGGGATGCAATGACCCCGGTTCAGCAGACGGGGCTTTTGGAGTTCGTCCCGGGAAAGGACGGGGCTCCGGTAGTCACTCTCGACGGGAGCAGGGACGAGTGGAGCGAGGAGCAGAAGCTTATGTCGGCGGGCGATGTCAATATGTACTTAAACTATGACAGCGAGTTTTTATACTTTATGTTTGAAAGATACGGGGCTGACTGGGAAAATGAAAAGCTGACCATACCCCTCGATATACTTCCGGATGCCGGAAGCAACACCTACTGGGATTTTAATATGGATAATGGAGCCGATTTCATAATCGAGCTTAATGGCAGGGAGGATTCAAGGATCTTAGTCCATGAATATTATGACCGCTATCCCTTTGCCTATCATGGCTATCTCGGAAAGGAACTGGAAGCAATGCTTGCCTCGGATTTCCAGGCGACGGCTTCGGGCGCGGGCTTTCACGACATAAAATACCTTGTGGAAAAGGAGATCAGCGCTGCCGGTACGGATGCCGTTATCCCTGAGGTAAACTTCAATGCAGGGGCTCTCCTTTTCGGAAGCACGGTTAAGGAGAATGAGGCATATAATACCCTTGCGGATTATTATTTTGAGGGAGACATTCTCGAGCTTAGGATACCATGGCAGCTTATAAATTTCAGGGATCCCTCCACGAGGGAGATCGAGTGGGATTTCAGAGAGCACGGCGAACTCGGAGGGATGAAGATAGATGAGATCTACGTCGGCTTTACCGATAAAGAAAAGGGTAAGATAGAGTTTGCTTCGTATACCTGGCCCATGTGGGATGAATTTCCTTATTTTGAACGCTTAAGACAGAGCTATTATGACCTGCAGGAAGTTTTTTTAGCACAGAAGTAAATTGTATGGTATAATATACTGCTCGTAATTGTACCCGTTTTTATAGTGAACGAATTAAATTCGTTCACTATAGGATTGAAGTACGAAAAAGGGAAGGATGGGCAGAAGAATTGGCGTTTAACTGGGTCCGTTCCGTCGGAGAGGGAATACTTATGGCGCTTATCCTGGGGTTGGTTTCAAAAAGGGCACCGGATATCGAAAGGGCTTCGGCGTTAAGGGCAGTCACCTTCGGGATATTTATCATATTTGAGATAGTTTCTGTCTGCCTTTTGTACAGCGGACAGGAAAATTCGACATACTTTTTCGTTCATCCCTTTATTGCGTTCTTTATAGCCAACATTTCTGACTACGCCGTATATAAGAGGGGAACGGGGGACAGGAGGGCGGTAGCGATAGAAAAGCTTGCACTCTGGAATTTCCTTGTTATACCTGTGATGTCCTGCTTTGTCCTGACGGTGGGATGGCTCATTAAGCTCTACGGGAGATATCTGGTATGACTATAAGAGAGGGTATAGAGCTTAGGGAAAAGGATATATTAAGCCCCTATGCTACGCTTTCCATGGCTTCCAAGGGGAGGGTACACTCTGAGACGGAGTGCGATATAAGACCGGTCTTTCAGAGGGACAGGGACAGGATACTTCATTCAAAGGCATTCAGACGCCTCAAGGACAAGACACAGGTATTTCTTACGCCTGAGGGAGACCACTACAGGACGAGGCTCACCCATACCCTTGAGGTTTCCCAGAACGCCCGCACCATAGCCAAGGCATTGAGGCTCAATGAGGATCTGGTGGAGGCGATAGCCCTGGGGCACGACCTGGGGCATACGCCCTTTGGACATGCGGGGGAGAGGGCGTTAAACCGCGTATGCAAATACGGCTTTGTACATTCCGAGCAGTCTTTAAGGGTAGTGGACATCCTGGAGCGGGACGGGAGGGGGCTTAACCTTACCGAGGAGACCCGGGACGGCATATTGAACCACAGCTTTTCCAAGATGCCGCATACATTAGAGGGCAAGATAGTAAGGATCTCCGACAAAATCGCCTATATGCACCACGATATGGACGACGCCATAAGGGCGGGAATACTGCCGGACGATTCCGTTCCCGATGAGATAAGCTCTGTTGTAGGCAGGACACTGTCCCAGAGACTGGATTCCTTTATCCACGACATAATTACTCAAAGCCGGGATAAGGACGATATAGTGATGAGTGAGAGCGTGCATAAGGCGCTGCTGTCCCTGCGGGAGTGGATGTTTGCCAATGTCTACACCAATGCTGTGGCAAAGGGGCAGGAGGGTAAGGCTGAGAGCCTCATTGAGACGCTTTATACATATTTTATCAACAGACCGGATAAGCTGCCGGAGGAATACAGGATACTGATGTCAGAGCGCGACGAGCTGCCGGAGAGGGTGGTCTGCGATTACGTATCCTCGATGACGGACAGATATGCCATAGGTCTGTATAATTCGTTGTTCATACCTATGCCTTGGTTGGTGAAGTAGATGTATTATCCGGACGAGCTCGTCGAGGAAGTCAGGGCGAGAAACGATATAGTAGATATAATAGGTACATATGTAAGCCTGAAAAAAAGCGGGAGCAACTATTTCGGGCTGTGCCCCTTTCACGGGGAGAAGACCCCGTCATTTTCCGTTTCGAGACCGAAGCAGATGTTTCACTGCTTCGGCTGCGGGGTGGGAGGCAACGTCATAACGTTCCTTATGGAATATGAAAACATGACCTTTCCAGAGGCGGTAAGGTCCCTGGCGGAGCGCGCAGGAGTCGAGCTGCCGGAAGCGGAGCCCTCCGAGGAGGACAGGCGCAGGGAAGGAAAGCGGCAGAGGCTCCTAAAGGTCTTAAAGGAGGCAGCGGGTTATTATTACAGGTACCTCAGAAGCCCTGAGGGACACATAGGGATGGAGTATTTTAAAAAGAGGGGTCTCGGTGCAGAGGTCATGCATTCCTTTGGTCTCGGCTACGCCGGTAAAGGCGGAGTATACAGGTATCTTAAGGAGAGGGGCTATTCCGAGGAGGACATGCGTGAGAGCGGGCTTATAAAAAGCGACGAGCGCTATGGAAATACCGACCGCTTCTGGAACAGGGTAATGTTCCCGATAATGGATCTGTCGAATAAGGTCATAGGCTTTGGAGGCAGGGTCATGGGGGAGGGAGAACCGAAGTACCTCAATTCCCCGGAAACTCTGGTTTTTGATAAGGGCAGGAATCTCTACGGCTTAAATCAGGCGAGAAGGAGCAGAAAGGGGTATCTGATCGCCTGCGAGGGCTATATGGATGTTATCAGTATGCACCAGGCGGGCTTTACCGAGGCGGTGGCGTCTCTGGGTACGGCATTTACGGATTCCCACGCTGTTCTTCTTAAGAGATATACCGACGAGGTAAGGCTTGTATATGATTCCGACGGGGCGGGAGTGCGTGCAGCTTTAAGGGCAATACCCATATTAAAAAGGGCGGGGATAAGCTCAAGGGTAGTAAATCTTGAGCCGTATAAGGACCCCGATGAATTTATAAAGAACAGGGGAAGGGATGAGTTTCAAAAGCGGCTGGATGCTGCAGAGAACAGCTTTTATTTCGAGATCAGGCAGCTTGAAAAGGATTACGAGCTGTCCGACCCGGAGGGCAGAACGAGATTTATCGAGGCGATGGCGGAGCGCATTGCAAGGATAGACAATGAGATTGAAAGGGACAATTATACCGCCGCCTTTGCCGGGAAGTATCTGATAGATAACGACAGCTTAAAGCGTGCCGTAGCCCTTGCAGGGGTATCGGTAAGTAAGGGGGAAGAGCGATACGGCGATGCCACGGGGCTTCCTCATACCCCCTCTACCGGGAAAGAGCCGTCTTTAGCGGCGAAGGTAATAAACGACGAAGAGGGAGTAAACCGGGCGGAAATAATGCTGCTGACGATGCTCGCCGACGATCCCCAGCTTATGGAACCGATATCCAGATATGTACGGGCTTCCGATTTTTCGGAGGGAATGATAAGAAGAACGGCAGAGCTTATGTACGATGCGATAGACAAGGGGAAGCCCGTAGCGTCCATAGTAAATAATTTTGAGGATGCCGAGGAGCAAAGGGCTGTCTCTGCAATAGTAAACGGGGAGGTTCCCCCGATAGATACAAATGAGGAAAAAGAGAAGGCTTTAACTGATTTCGTGGTGAAGATCCTGGAAAACAGCGCGAAAAAAGCTTCCGAAAGCAGGACGGGAGAGGACCCTGTAGCCCGTAACATAGCCCTGAAGAGGGCGATAGGGAAGCTCAAGGCGATAAGGATCTCGCTTAAATCCTGAGGATTTGGAATGGAGGAGATGAAAAAATGGCAACTGCAAAGAAACCTATGACGGCTGCGCAGAAAGCACAGGAGGCAGCAAAGCGTGCCGAGGAGGCTCTAAAGAAGGAGGCAGAAGAGGCAAAGAAAAAAGAAACTGCCCCTAAGGGAGAGGCGGCTAAGAAGAGCGCTTCCTCAAAAAAGGCTGAGAGCGCAAAGAAAAGCTCTGCGGAAAAAGGCGCTTCCGCTCAGGAAAAGGGCGCGAAGAAGACCGGGTCCAAAGAAAAGCCGGAGACTGCCGGGAAGAAGGAGACCTCCGATAAGGATGAGGCGGTAGCTAAGAAGAGCGAAGGAGCAAAAAAGACAGAGAGTGCCAAAAACTCCGAAAAGATCAGGGATGATGAGGAGTCTATTGAAGCTATGGAGGATGCGGAGCTTGAAGATAAGCCCGGGGAGAACAATGAGGTTATTTTCGATGAAAAAGTCGAGCAGAAGATCAAAAACCTTATAGAGCTCGGGAAAAAGAAGAAGGGCGTTTTAGAGGATTCTGAAATAAGCGATTTCTTTTCGGATGTTGAGATGAACGACCTTTTAATGGACCATATCACGGAGACTCTTGAACACAGTGATATTGACGTCCTCCATATCGTTCCCGACGAGGGGGATGACGACGAGCCGGATATCGACCTTTCCGAAGAGGACGAGCCGGATATGGAAAACATAGATCTTTCGGTGCCTGACAGCGTTTCGATAGAGGATCCGGTAAGGATGTATCTAAAGGAGATCGGAAAGGTACCCCTTCTCTCGGCGGAGGAGGAGATCGACCTCGCAAAGCGCATGGAGCAGGGCGACGAGGAGGCTAAGAAGAAGCTTGCCGAAGCAAATCTGCGTCTGGTCGTGAGCATAGCGAAGAGATATGTAGGCAGGGGCATGCTTTTCCTGGACCTTATCCAGGAGGGCAATCTGGGTCTTATAAAGGCAGTGGAAAAATTTGATTACAGGAAGGGCTATAAGTTCTCGACCTATGCGACCTGGTGGATAAGGCAGGCAATAACCCGTGCTATCGCTGACCAGGCACGTACGATAAGGATACCCGTACACATGGTAGAGACCATAAACAAGCTGGTGCGCGTATCGAGACAGCTTTTGCAGGAGCTCGGGCGTGAACCCACCCCCGAGGAGATAGCAAAGGAAATGAACATGCCCGAGGAGAGGGTAAGGGAGATACTTAAGATTTCGCAGGAGCCCGTATCGCTGGAAACCCCGATTGGAGAGGAGGAGGACAGCCATCTTGGAGACTTTATCCAGGACGAGCAGGTTCCGGTTCCCGCCGAGGCTGCGGCATTTACCCTGCTGCAGGATCAGCTTAAGGAGGTGCTGGACACCCTTACCGAGAGGGAGCAGCGTGTACTCTGCCTGCGTTTCGGTCTGGACGACGGACGCGCACGTACCCTGGAGGAAGTGGGTAAGGTATTTAATGTTACCCGTGAGAGGATACGTCAGATAGAGGCCAAGGCGCTGCGGAAACTGAGGCATCCCAGCCGCTCAAGGAAGCTGAAGGACTATCTGGATTGATAAAGCTGAGCGAAAGGCTGTATGCCGCCGCCTCTTTAGTTGGAGACAGCCCTTCTGTGGCGGATGTGGGCTGTGACCATGGGTATCTCGGGATGTTCCTGCTGGAACAGGGGATGACTCAATATGTATATGCAATGGATGTACACAAAGGACCTCTGGAGAGGGCGAGGGATAACGCGGTTTCTTTCGGAGTGTCGGACAGGATGGAGTTTATCCTCTCTGACGGGCTGACAACGCTTAAGGAGCCCTATGCACAGACGGCAGTGATACTGGGAATGGGTGGGGCACTGATCATAAGGATAATAGAAGAGGCGCCCGCAGCAGTAAGAGGGACATTAAAGCAATATGTGCTGGGTCCCCAGTCGGAGCAGTGGCTTTTTAGGAGAAGGCTTACGGAGCTGTCCCTGACGGTCGTGGATGAAAAACACGTCTATGAGGATGGGAAATACTATCCGATGCTTCTTGCAAAACCGGACGAAAGCCTTAAGAAAGAGGAGAGGCAGAGATACCGCCTTCGCAGCGCGGCTGAGTATTCCTACGGCAGGATAGGGCTTGAGAGGGGAAACGAGGTCTTAAGGCGGCACATATTAAGGGAAGCGGAGCTGTTTTCTAAGCTGCTAAAAGGTCAGCTGCCGGAAAGCCGCAAAAGAGAGCTTAAAGAAAGATATGAAACCGCCGCTGAGGCGCTTGACACTTATTATAAAGGCGAATTATGAAGCTTACCGGGATACTGGAAAAATTAAATGAACTTGCACCCTTTGAGGATGCAGCGCCCTGGGACAATTCCGGGCTGCTTGTGGGCAGAGGCGACAGGGAGGTTACAAAGGCGGTTATCGCTCTGGACGCCAGAGGGGACGTTATCGAAAAGGCGATAGAGCTTAAAGCCTCCCTTATAGTCACCCATCATCCGATGATCTTCGGTTCGGTAAAAAAGGTAAATGACAGTGATTTCGTCGGGCGGAGGATACTTGCCCTTGCCGAAAACAATATCGCACTTATAGCGATGCACACCAATTTTGACAGACACGTTATGAACGCCGAGGCTGCCGATATGCTCGGGCTTAAAAATAAACAGCCCTTTGCCGAGCTTAAGGAGACCGCAAAGGGGGAGCTGGGCTTCGGCTATATAGGGGAGCTGCCGGAAAGGATGAAGCTTGGAGAGTGCGTGGACAGAGTAAAGGAGGTCTTCGGTCTTAAAAAGGCAGATTATTTCGGAAGCTGGGAGAGCGAGATATTTAAGGCAGCCATAGTTTCCGGCTCGGGAGCTGAATTTGTGGATGAGGCAGCCGGGTTGGGAGCGCAGCTTTTAATAACCGGAGATGTCAAGTACCACAACGGTCTGGATGCGGTAGAGAAAGGCATATGCGTTATAGATGCAGGGCACTACGGAGTTGAGAAGCTCTTTGTGCCGTATATGATGCAATTTTTTGAAAGGAGGCTGCCCGGGATGCAAGCCGTGGACTACGGCTCGCTTACACCGTTCGGGGCTGTTTAGTTTATGGAAAAGATGCTTAATGTAACAATAAACGGGAAACAGTACCAATATGTCAGGGGTACGACCTTTGAGGAGATAGCGGCGGATTTCCAGCAGGATTACGAGGACAGGATAGTCCTTGCCGTAGTCGGGAAAAAGCTTACTGAGCTCTTTAAGACTGTGAAGAGGGACTGCACGGTGCGCTTCGAAACCCTTTCAGGGAAGTCAGGGCACAAGACCTATAAAAGAAGCGCCTGTCTTTTGCTGGCGAAGGCCTTCTATGACATTCTGGGTATCGATTCCCCCTACCGGATAAGGATAGAGTTTTCCATCGACCACGGCTATTTCTGTACCATTAGCGGGGACTTCGAGGTGACCGACGAATTTGTGAGCAGGCTTAATTCGATCATGCGACGCATGGTCGAGGCGGACGAGCCCATCATAAAAAAACGCTATCATATCGACGATGCCTTCAGGATCTTCGAGGAAAATCACATGCCGGACAGGAGGCAGCTTTTTAAATACCGCAGAAGCTCCTACATAAATATGTATTCCATCGGGGATTTCAAGGATTACTATTACGGCTACATGGTGCCCAGCACAGGGTATATCAAATATTTCGAGGTATATAAATATAAAAATGGTCTCCTTTTGCAGCTTCCCAAGAGGTCTGAGCCCAACCGTACCCCGGCGCTTAAGGACTATCCCAATCTTTTCGAATGTATGTACAATACCAACAAATGGGGAACCGTTATCAAATG
>JAGBNT010000053.1 GCA_017634255.1 Lachnospiraceae bacterium | reverse complement strand
GCGCCGACAGATCCCATCGCAGCCACAAGTATTTTGAGCAAATTTGGACTCCCCCGGAATATCAGCTTTGTGATCGAGGGAGAGTCCCTCCTGAATGACGGGGTAGGAGTGGCTCTCTTTGTCTGCTTCTCCGGCATGGTGACCATGGAACAGGGCGGGGGTTTCTTTGAAGTCCTGCTTCGGGAGATAATCGGGGCGGTGGCTATCGGCGCCGGCGTTACCCTCATCCTGTTCCAGATCTTTTCCAGAACCGGGGACAAATTCCGCAGGATCTTCGTAAGTCTCCTTTCCGTAGCGCTCTCGTATTTTCTATGCGAAAAGCTTGAGTGCTCCGGCGCAATCGCTTCGGTAGTATGCGGAGTACTTTATGCCACTCTGATTGAAAGATGGGAGGAACGGCATGGAAAGATGGAGCTTGAGGAATTTGAGACCTTCTGGGAGATTCTGGATAATCTGCTAAATTCCATTCTATACGTGATCCTCGGCTTCTCTCTTGTGCGCATCCTGCAGATGCCTAATGTGATCCTGCTGTCGGCAGCAGCGGTAGTCTGCAACCTTGCGGCAAGATATACAAGTGTTTTCGGCTGCACCTGTCTGATGGGAGAGCTTCCGGACGGCTATGACCGCAGGAGCTTTTCATCGCTCTTTACCTGGGGAGGGCTTAGAGGCGGTCTGTCCATAGCTCTCGCCATGAGCACATATTCCATGCTTCCGGAGAATATATATCACATCGTACTGGGCTGCACTTATGCCATAGTCTTCTTTACCACCGTCGTACAGGGTCTGTCCATGAAAAAAGTATATGACATTATACAGAAAAACAGACCCGGGACGCGGGCATAACAGGAAAAAATGTCGCTTGAGGCATTCTAGCGCCGAGCGCGGCAAAGAAAACATTTCAATATAAATCGCTTTACAAAGGAGGAAAACCCATGAAAAAGAAAAGAAGCAAGATAAGCAAAATGCGCCTGGGAGCCCTGCTCCTGTGTTTCCCGCTGTTAATTACGGCATGTTCATCGGTAGAGATCAATTATAACGATAATACCGCTGCAGCGCCTTCCTTTGAACCTACCTCCGCCGAGGCAAAGGGGGCTACGGAATATACGAAGGCTGCAAACGAAAGCGTTTACGATATGCTGGATTTTGAGGATGAAAGTGAGAAGGAAAATGCGCTTAAGGGTCTCATAGAAGCGCCGGAAAGCCTTGTGATCTACGATGAGGACGGGAATGAGGTGTGGAATGTGGCGGACTACAGCTTTGCGAGCGAGCTTGAGAAGGCTCCGGATACGGTAAATCCAAGCCTTTTCAGAAATACTCTATACAACTCCTACGCGGGACTTTTTGAGGTCTGTGACGGCATCTACCAGGTCAGGGGCTATGATATGGCTAATGCCACCTTCATCCGTACCGATAACGGCTGGGTGGTCTTTGATGTGCTCATGTGTCAGGAGGATATGGCGGAAGCGAAGGCGTTGATGGAAAAGCATTTCGGGCAGCTCGACATCAAGGCCGTGCTCTACAGCCATTCCCATATAGACCATTACGGCGGTATTTACGGGCTGATAAATAAGGAGGATGCGGCGGATCCCTCGCTGCCCCTTGAAGAGCAGCTAAAGAGCGGAAAGATCGTGGTATTTGCTCCGGACGGCTTCCTTGAGCACGCCGTAGCTGAAAATATCTACGCAGGCACTGCGATGGGAAGGCGGGCACAGTACCAGTACGGCACTCTCTTAAAAGCCGGACCCGAAGGGAAGATGGCTATGGGGATCGGTCTGGGACAGGCTCTTGGTCACAGAGGACTTCTCCCGCCCACATATACGGTCAGCACAAACGAGACCGTTAATGTAGACGGTCTGGAAATACGGTTTCAGCTTACACCGGGAACCGAAGCTCCCGCGGAAATGAATGCTTATTTTCCAAAATACAGGGGGCTGTGGCTCGCAGAAAACTGTACGGGCACAATGCACAATCTCTATACCTTAAGGGGTGCCGAGGTACGCAATGCCGCGGACTGGGCGAAATATATACTGGAGGCGGAGGCGCTCTTCGGGGATGAAACGGATGTGGTCTTCCAGTCGCATAACTGGCCCCACTGGGGAACGGATGTGATCCGGGAGTACATGGAGAATACTGCGGCGATCTACAAATACATCAACGATCAGACCCTGCATTATATCAATCTGGGTTATACGGCGGCGGAGATTTCCAATACCCTCGTCCTGCCGGAGAAGCTGAACAAGGTCTGGTACATGCGCCAGTATTACGGCACCTTAAGCCACAACATAAAAGCGGTCTATCAGAAGTACATGGGCTGGTACGATGCCAATCCCGTAAATCTGAACCCGCTGTCTCCGGAGGATTCCGCAAAGAAGCTGGTTTCATACCTCGGAGATACGGACAGGGTGCTCTCACTTGCAAAGCAGGACTATGACAATGGGGAATACCAGTGGGTGGCTCAGATCACAAAGGAGCTCATTTTTGCTGATCCCTCAAATCAGGCGGCAAGAAATCTCTGTGCGGATGCCCTGGAGCAGCTGGGTTATCAGGCCGAGAGCGGAACCTGGAGAAACGCTTATCTCGTTGGAGCATTGGAGCTTCGAAGGGGAAATCAGACGGACAGCCTTTCCTATTTCGGCGGTTCAAGCCTGGAAACAAGGGCGGCGATGACGCCAGAGATGATCTTTGACTACATAGATATCGGAACTGACGCCCTTAAGACCGCGGACGACGATGTAAGCCTTAATGTGATCTTTACGGACCATAACGAGAAATATTATATAACGAGAAAGTCCGGAGTCCTGCTCACCTATAAGGACAGGCAGGAAAAGGATGCGGAATGTACCGTAACGCTTACGGGTATCGCCCTCCTTGGCGCGATGGCAGGGGATGAAGACGGGATGAACTCGATCAAGCTCGAGGGAGACGCCGGAGCCTTTAAGCGCCTGCTGAAATATATGGGTGCGCCGAGGCCTACCTTTAATATCATCGAGCCGTGAAAACAGTATATGATGTGATACAGAAAAATTTTTCTCTTAAACATTTTAACCCTCCTGCAAAATCGTCAATTTTATATTGAGGATTTACAACAAAATCGTCGCTTTTGACATCGCACCTGTACCAGTGGTAAAGCCTGTCTATGAGGCCCCGGTCATCACAAAGGCACCGGCGGCGTCACCAGCTTCTGCACCGTGACGGTCAGGTAGTAGCGAACGATTAGGGGGCAGTTCCCTGATCGAGTTGTAAACACCCGTGATTTATGGTAGGTTTAAAGTCATAGATCACGGGTATTTTAGATAACAGGAGGACTCAGGGATGTTTAAGCCGCTGCCCATAGGTGTAGAGTTTTTCGAAGAGTTTAAAAGGAATGACTATTACTATGTGGATAAAACCCTTTTTATAAAAGAGCTCATAGATAAGAAAGGCAAGGTAAATCTCTTCACGAGACCGAGGCGTTTCGGAAAAACGCTGACTCTGGACATGCTGCGCTGCTTTTTTGAAGAGGGCTCTGATCCTGCCCTCTTTTCGGGGCTTAAGATAATGGAGGCAGGAGAGAAATATACCTCTATGATGGGAAAATACCCGGTGATCTTTCTCACCCTGAAATCAGCCAAGACCGGGGATGAGAAGTCGGCGTTTGAGGCTATAAGGTATGTGCTGGCGAGAGAATTTGACCGCCATAGCTTTGTACTGGAAAGTGATGCATTGAACGAGGATGATAAAGCGAAATTCATTTCCTACAGGGGCTGGAAGCCTGAACCTGAGGAATACAAGGACAGCATAAAGTTTTTATGCGAATGTATCAAAAAGGTGACGGGGAAGAATACTATTATCCTTATAGATGAGTATGACGTACCCCTGGAGAGCTCCTTTTACGACGGCTACTATGACCATATGGTCAGCTTCATACGAAGCCTTTTTGAAAATGCTCTGAAGACCAACACGGCGCTGGAGTTTGCGGTGATCACCGGGTGTCTTCGGATATCAAAGGAATCGATCTTTACCGGACTTAACAACCTGAAGATCAATTCCATTCTTACAAATAATTACGGGGAATATTTCGGCTTTACGGATGAAGAGGTGAAGGCGACTCTGGATTTTTATGAGCTTTCGGATAAATATGAGGAGGTGCGGGACTGGTACAACGGCTATGACTTCGGCGGGAAGAATGTCTATAACCCCTGGAGCACGATATATTATGTGGATGACCACGTGGCAAAGCATGATGCCTTCCCCGTATCCTACTGGGCGAATACCAGCTCAAATTCCATAGTGCGGGATCTCATTGAGCGTGCCGACAGTGATACAAAGGGAGAGATCGAGAGGCTCATCGAAGGCGGCAGCATCGAGAAGCCGATCCATGAGGACATCACCTACGGGGAGATATATCAGGGGCAGGATAATCTGTGGAACTTCATGTTCTTTACGGGGTATCTTAAGGTCATATCCCAGAGGTTCGAGAATGAAACCATTTTTGCAACCATGGTGATTCCGAACCTGGAGACGAGGTATATCTATTCGCAGAAGATCATAAACTGGTTCAAACAGGAGCTAGTACAGAAAGCCGACAGAAGCGCGTTATTTGAGACGATGAAAAACGGGGAT
>JAGBNT010000052.1 GCA_017634255.1 Lachnospiraceae bacterium | reverse complement strand
TTGAATTCGGAAATGACAGGCTGACAGGGGTCCTCTCAACGGACAAGGATAAGCTGCTTTGCATGACAATTCCTTACAGTATTGGCTGGAGTGCTTTTGTAGACGGGCAGGAAAGAAAGGTATACAGAACAAATGACATGTTCATGGCCATCGCTGTTCCGGCGGGAGAACACAGTATAGAATTCAAATATACAACGCCATTTTACAGTATTGGCTGTGTCGTTACCTTTATTTCTCTTTTTTTACTGGCCATATTTATCATGGTTTCAGAAAAATATAAAAAACAGAGAGTATGAAAAAACCGGAGGAAAGATTGGAGACGCAGAATGCAAAAAAAGCCTGAGCATTTGAGCGGAATAAAATACATATTTCCAGTATTGATAGTTGAAATACTGATTATTTTTGTCCTGTATATTTCGTCAGGAAAACAGGAGCTGATGAGCGTAGAGCTTACGGGGGCAAGACTGGACGAGGAAGCTGAATTCACAAGGCTTCTCCTTAAGGACAATGAGGTTTTGGCTGATAATCCTGGGAATGTGGACTATGAGCAGCCGGAGAAGATCATTTATAATTCTGAGGGGCTGTTTAAGGGAAGCTATGATATTACGATCTATTACGAGGCTGAAGCAGATAATAACTTCTTTACGCTGAGATCCAATAACTATAACGATCTGGACGCAGACTTCGGCGAGGATCTGAGAGGGTGGCTTCCGTCCGTGTCTGGAATTCATACCAGCCATATCAGTTCTGCGAGAAATTCAACCCCGCTGTATCTTACGATATATTATGCAGGCAACGGAAAATTAACCATAGAAAAGGTAATCGCAACCCAGACAAACGCGGGCCGCTACAGGAGGCCTGTTATTGCGGGCCTGCTCTTCTTATGCCTGGATATTCTGCTACTTAAGAGGAAATGGTTAGCCGAAATATTCTCGGTTAAGCAATACAGTTATACGGTAGGGCTCCTGCTGCTTATCTTTATTGCATCGCTTCCGGTCTTCGCAAGGGGAATTTATATCGGCCATGATACACTGTTTCACGTTATGCGTATAGAAGGACTTAAGGAGGCAATACTAAGCGGACAGTTCCCGCCCAAAATGCACAGTACACACATGTATGGATATGGCTATGCCACAGGGCAGATGTATCCGCAGCTTTTTCTGTATCCTTCTGCCATAATGAGGATACTTGGCTTTGACCGGGTATGTGCACATGATTTTCTTATATTTATGATAAACGCCCTGACAGTCTGTATTTCCTATTATTCCTTTCTGAAGATCTTTAAGGTGCGTCACGTGGCGTTTATTGGAACAGTGCTATATACTCTGGCGCCTTACAGGATGCTGGATATTTACTTTAGGGATGCTGTGGGAGAATACTGTGCAATGACCGGACTTCCACTTGTGATTTGGGGGATATACAGCTTTATAAAAAGAGAAGAAACTGAGGAAAGTCCCTGCTATATCGCACTGGCCCTGGGGTTTACAATTGTCTTGGAATCGCATCTTCTGACAACGCTTACAGTCGCAGTTTTTTCAATATTGCTCGGTCTTATATTCATTAAGCGGCTTTTGCGAAGGGACTGCCTCATAGGTCTGGGTAAATTTGCAGCACTTACATTGTTATTGAATGCAGGATTTCTTGTTCCTTTGCTGGACTATATGAGACTTCCGATGAACCATTTTTCCAATTCAATAAAGAATAAGGGACTGGATATTGCGCTGTTGTTTACAAATAATATGCTCCATGCTTCAGCTGATCTGAAGGGGAGGACAGTTGTAGAGGAGACTGGCCAAATAGGTATAGATGATAAGCTTCCTTTTGCCATAGGGTATGCACTCTTATTTACAACAGCAGCCTTTCTCCTTTTTGTAAGGATGGAAGATAAATACAGGCTCCTGGGTGTAACTGCCCTGGCCTTCGGGGTATTGAATTGCGTTCTATCACTGTATATTTTTCCCTGGGAGATTCTGGAAAGGACCATATTGGGCGGTGTAATAGCAGCATTTCAGTTCCCCTGGCGTTTTCTTATCTTTGTTCCTGTGTCGCTGACTGTCTGTGGCTGTATAGGGGTCATCTATCTTACAAAAAGGACTTCAGTAATGAACGTTATGCTGATCGTTGGGCTCACTGCTCTTTTCGGTTTTATCAATATGACGGATTTTCTCATAGAGAAGGTGGGGCTGTCCGCTGATGTCAAGCTGGATTATACCTATCTTGGTGCGGCAAGGGAGTATCTTTTAGAGGGGACTGATGGAGATCTCTTTGAAAAAAGGGGAGAACGGATAAGCACATCCTCTGAAAATGTCCGTATAAGTGACTACGTTAAGCTTGGAAGCAGACTTACCTTAAAGGCCTCTAATTCTGACGATGTGGTACAGCTTATGGACCTGCCCCTTACGATGTATCCGGGTTATTGTGCAAAGGACAGCCATGGCGGAAGTCTCGATGTGACCTATGGAGATAACCAGGTCGTCAGGGTTCTGCTTCCTCCTGGCTTCGATGATACTGTTTACGTATGCTTCGGAGGGAAGTGGTACTGGAAGGCTGCCGCGGTTATCTCATTGCTGACAGGAGCGGGCATAATATTGTTTTTCAACGGATTGAAAAAGTTCAAGGAACTTTAAATGCTCTTACAAGGTCAGCATCGAAAGGATTTTAATTAAAGTTGCGAATTACCCTTGAATTTTATATGCATTTAAAGTACAATGTTAGGGCAATCGCGGACTGAGTCAGCAGTCCGCCTAAACTTAATTTTATTCATTTCAGGAGGATTCAAAATGGCAGTAAAAGTTGCAATCAATGGATTTGGACGTATTGGACGTCTTGCATTCAGACAGATGTTCGGTGCAGAGGGTTTTGAAATCGTAGCTATCAACGATCTTACCAGCCCTGAGATGCTCGCTCATCTTTTAAAGTATGACTCAACACAGGGACGCTATGAGCTTTGTGACAAGGTTTCCTGCGGCGAAGATTCTATCACCGTTGACGGAAAGAAAATCACTATCTACAAGGAGTCTGACGCTAAGAACCTTCCTTGGAAGGATCTCGGAGTTGACGTCGTTCTTGAGTGCACAGGTTTCTATACATCCAAGGATAAGGCTCAGGCTCACATCGATGCAGGTGCCAAGCACGTTATAATTTCCGCTCCTGCCGGCAACGATCTGCCTACTATCGTATATAACGTTAACCATCAGACACTTACAGCTGATGACAAGATCATCTCTGCTGCATCCTGCACGACAAACTGCCTTGCTCCCATGGCTAAGGCTCTTAATGACTGCAAGCCCATCAAGTCCGGTATCATGTGCACGATCCACGCTTATACAGGCGATCAGATGACACTTGACGGACCTCAGAGGAAGGGCGACAAGAGACGTTCACGTGCAGCAGCAGTTAATATCGTTCCCAACAGCACAGGTGCTGCAAAGGCTATCGGTCTTGTTATCCCTGAGCTTAACGGAAAGCTCATCGGAGCTGCTCAGCGTGTTCCTACCCCCACTGGTTCAACAACTATCCTTACAGCTGTTGTTGAGGGCACAGTTACCAAGGAAGAGATCAACGCTGCTATGAAGGCTGCTTCAAACGAGAGCTTTGGCTACAACGAGGATGAGATCGTTTCATCCGATATCGTTGGTATGAGATACGGTTCACTATTTGATGCTACCCAGACCATGGTTCTTCCTCTTGACAACGGCACAACTCAGGTTCAGGTAGTTTCTTGGTATGACAACGAAAATTCTTATACCAGCCAGATGGTTCGTACCATCAAGCACTTCGGAAGCCTCTTAAAGTAAGAGTTTTCTGAAAAATCTGTTTTAGAATAGTATGTAAATAGAAGAGGTCCGGTCCAGAGTGGACCGGGCTTTCTTTTGAAAGGAAATAAAGATGGCATGTCAGGATCGTGCACACTGTGAGCCATCTAGCCAATTTGCTGTGCAAATTGGTCACTATGTTTTGAAAGGAGATTGAGATGGCATGAAGGAATACAAACATAACGAGCCATCTCTAGCCAATTTGCTGTGCAAATTGGACACTATGTTTTGAAAGGAGATAGTAATGGCATTAAATAAGAAGACTGTTGATGATATTAATGTAAAGGGCAGGAGGGTTCTGGTTCGCTGCGACTTTAACGTACCCTTAAAGGCTGGTGAGATCACCGATGAGACCCGTATAGTTGCGGCTCTTCCCACAATAAAGAAGCTTATTAACGACGGCGGAAAGGTTATCTTATGCTCTCATCTTGGAAAGGTTAAGAACGGCCCCAACGAGGGAGAGTCACTTGCTCCTGTTGCCAAGAGGCTTACAGAGAAGCTCGGCAAAGAGGTTAAGTTCATAAACGACGACAACGTAACGGGTGAGGCTGCTACAAAGGCGGTTGAAGCTATGAACGACGGAGATGTTATTCTGCTGCAGAATACACGTTTCCGCGGAGCTGATGAGACAAAGAACGGCGAGGGCTTCTCAAAGGAGCTGGCTGATCTGGCTGATGATTATGTTTGCGATGCTTTCGGCTCTTCTCACAGGGCTCATGCTTCTGTAGAAGGCGTTACGAAGTTTATCCGTGAAAAGGGCGGTGCCTGCACGGTTGGTTATCTTATGAAGAAGGAGATTGATTTCCTCGGCAATGCAGTTGAAAATCCCGTTCGTCCTTTCGTAGCCATCCTCGGAGGCGCAAAGGTTGCAGATAAGCTGGCGGTTATCGACAACCTTTTGAATAAGTGCGATACCTTGATCATCGGCGGCGGCATGGCTTATACCTTTGTAAAGGCAAAGGGCGGAAAGGTCGGCAAGTCCCTTGTAGACGATACAAAGCTCGATTACTGTAAGGAGATGATGGAGAAGGCGGAGAAGCTCGGCAAGAAGCTCCTGCTTCCCACAGATACGGTTGCTGCTGACTCCTTCCCGGATCCCATCGACGATCCCAATTTAAAGACAGAGGTATTCCCTACGGATGCTATTCCGGATGACAAGGAAGGTCTGGATATCGGACCCGAGACCCAGAAGACATATGCAGATGCGGTTAAGAGTGCCAAGACCGTTGTATGGAACGGACCTATGGGCGTTTCTGAAAATCCCGTTCTTGCAAAGGGAACCATCGCAGTGGCTCAGTCTCTTGCAGATACGGACGCTACCACGATCATCGGCGGCGGCGATTCTGCAGCAGCGGTAAATAACCTTGGCTTTGGCGACAAGATGACCCATATTTCCACCGGCGGCGGCGCTTCCCTTGAGTTCCTGGAGGGTAAAGAGCTTCCCGGAGTTATGGCCGCTGATAATAAATAATTTAATGATTTACGGCTCCCGAATATTGGCTGATTACTGCGTCAGGCGAGGCTCGATGTACCTAAAGGCGTACACCTTCGCCTCACCTTCCTTGTACTAAGCCAATATTCGAAAGCATGGCTTAATAAAAGAAAGTAAGGAAAAGGAGAAAGAATAATGGCACGTAGAAGAATTATCGCCGGAAACTGGAAGATGAACAAGAGTCCCAGCGAGGCAGTGGCTTTATGTAATGAGCTTAAGGACCTTGTTAAGAATGATGCGGTAGATGTGGTTTACTGTGTTCCCGCTATTGATATCTGCCCCGTTGCAGAGGCTGTACAGGGTACCAATGTACATGTAGGAGCAGAGAACTTCTATATTGAGGATAAGGGAGCTTTCACGGGAGAGATCTCCGCACCGATGCTCAAGGAGGCAGGTGTTGAGTATATCATCATCGGTCACTCCGAGAGAAGAGATATCTTCGGGGAAAATGACGTTCTTATCAACCAGAAGGTTAAGAAGGCTTTCGCATCAGGTCTTACACCCATCCTTTGCTGCGGCGAGTCCCTTGCCCTTCGTAAGGCTGACACCTATAAGGAGTGGATAAAGAGACAGATCACCTGGGATCTGGACGGAGTTACCGCTGATCAGGTAAAGAAGCTGGTAATCGCTTACGAGCCTATCTGGGCTATCGGAACAGGAGAGACCGCTACAGCCGATCAGGCGGAGGAGGTCTGCGGTCTTATCCGTAACCTTATCGCCGAGCTCTATGATCAGGCTACAGCTGACGAGGTTCGCATCCAGTACGGCGGCTCCATGAATGCCGGCAATGCTGCAGAGCTGCTTTCCAAGCCCAATATCGACGGAGGTCTCATCGGCGGCGCAAGCCTTAAGCCTGACTTCGGAAAGATCGTAAACGCTTAATAAGCTGCAATAGTTTAACTGCAAACGTTTAAACTGCGGATTCTTGTAAATATGCCTGTGTGTTGCTATAATGTTAGGGGTTAAAGGGACTTGTTACCCTGACATTACAGTGATGCACAGGTTTTTTAATAATGAATAAAAGGAAGTTTTTTATAAGCTATACGGCGCTGTTTATACTGTTCGCCGTTTTTAATGTGGGATATTTTGCACTTTACAGGACATCCTTTCTGTTAAAGGACGGAGTGATAACGGATTACTATCTGGCAGCCGCAATGGGCTATGCCTATGCCTATGTTCCTCCGGTGGCGCCGGACCTTGTATACGATATGATGATCTTATTTTTCGTTTTTCTCTCCGGGCTTTCGCTGGTCTTAATGCTTAGGCAGTTTAAGGTTAAGGAGGAGTTCTTTATCCCCCTTGCCCTCGTATATATGTTTTCAGGCTTTACGGTCATAATCGGCTATTCGCATCCCGACCTTATCCTGATGATGCTCCTGCTGCCCCTTGCAGTAATGCTGTTTAAAAAGAAAAAGACTATCCCGGCTCTCATTATAGCCGCACTCAGTCTTCCGCTTATGATCAATCTTTTGCGGGGCGATGCACTAAACGCCGTTTTTCGCTGGCTTTCGGGCATGGACGCGAAGGAAATCTGCTATATATCGATGCCTTTGCTGATGCTTGCGGCGCTTATGGTAATGAAGGAAAAGGGGCTCATAGACGGGAGGCTTTTTATGCCGCTCCTTCTTTTCTTTATCCTCTATGCCAACCTGATAACCTGCTTCTTTGAGTTTTCCATCTTCGAGGGAGACGGGGTCAATTCGCTGTATGTAAACAGCGGCAATATCTACGGGAGCCTCATATCCATCGCGGACATTCTGCTGCGGGGAGGGAGCCTATGACTAAGACGGCAGCTCTAAAGAGTTTTCTTAAAAAGCCCTCGGCGTTATATATCTGTTATACCTTAGGCTTTCTCGTACTTTTCTTCGGAATGTTCTGCTACATTCTATTAACCGGCAGAACCACCGTCGTAGGGCACGACGGAATAACCCAGTATTATTCCGGCTTTGTCGCATCCTCAAGGATATATAAGGATTTTCTCAAGTCCCTGCTTTCGGGAAACGGGATAAACCTTAAGATGTGGGAGCCCGCCATAGGCTTCGGAGATGATACGATCACCACACTTAATATGTACGGTTTTGCGGACCCCTTCGGGATAATTTCGATATTTTTTCCTGAAAGCATGTTCGGAGGAGTCTTTACCTTTGTCTATTTTGTAAAGTCATACCTCACCGGTCTCGGCTTTGTCCTGTTTGCCCGTTATCACAGGGCGGGAAGGCTGGGCTCCCTGACCGGCGCCTATATCTACACATTTTCCATGTTCCCGATGGTATTCGGAAGCAGTGAATGTAACTTTATGATACCGGTGCTCTGTCTGCCGTATATGCTCCTTGGCTCAGACCTTATTCTGGATAAGGGCAAGCCGTACATGCTTATTATTTCAACAGGTCTCATAGCCACAATGAACTTTTACTTCCTGTATATGGCTGTGGTTGCTGCTGTCGCATATACGCTCTTCAGGTACTTTACCGAGGTAAGACCCTTAAGGGGCTCGGATATTTTTAAAACCTTTATGCGCTTCTTTATAAGCTATATCGAAGCCCTTCTGCTTTCTGCGTTTATCCTTCTGCCGGTCATAATGCAGCTTATGACGGCAGGGCGATACGGGGAGAGCAAGGAGGTTGCCCTTGCCTATGACGGAGCCTACTATTTCAGGTTCCCGAGCGCCTTTTTGGGCTTTGTCTCTGCAGAGGGCTGGACTGCTATGGGATATACGGCGGTAGCCTTCCTCTCAGTGGTGCTGATGTTCTTAATAAGAGGAAAATATAAGCGCAGCAAGGTATTGTTTATAATGATAACCCTTGGGCTTTTCATACCTGCCTGCGGCTTTGCGATGACGGCCTTCGCCTATACCAACAACAGGTGGGTCTTCATTTATGATCTTGCGGTATCATATATTATATCCAAGCTCCTTTACGAATTTGAAGACCTCTCCGCCCGGAGGCTTACGATACTTGCGGCAGCTGCCGGGGTTTACCTGCTGTTTGCCGCCATTTTGCCCATAGAGAGGGGAGGGAATGTATATATAACCTCCTTAAGCCTTTGTCTGACCTTCGTTATAATTGCGATGATAAAGGCGCTGGCTCCTCAAAACGTGAATTTACTAAGAATTGCTATTGCATTTTGCGCAGCAGCCGGTCTTCTGATAAATTCATATTTTCAGTTCATGGGCTACGGAGGTCATGACGGAGCCCTTAAAAACATGTATCTTAGCGCTGATCTGGATGATTTTAGGAACGGCTTCGGACTGGATAAGCTGACAGCCGGGGATGACAGTCTCTACAGGGTGGACGAAACGCATTTAAGGGAGACCAGAAACAGCGGGCAGCTTCGCTCCACGATGACGACGGGAATGTACTACAGCCTTATAAATCCCCACCATTCCGATTTTTATCTAAATAACGGAATACTGTGCAACCATACCTGGAACTCCTCGGGCTTTGATTCCAGGAGTATATTGAATGCGGTTGCGGCGGTGAAATACTATGTGATCGAGGAGGGCAAGGAGAGAAAAGCCCCGTTTGATTTTTATGATACCGGCAAGAAAATGGAGGCGGGGGGGAGAAATGTCACCCTGTATGAAAATGAAAATCCGATGCCCTTCGGTTTTGCAATGACCGCACGCATCTCGCCGGAGAAATTAGAGGAGCTTCCGGTTGAGCAAAGGCAGGAAGCCATGCTCTTTGGGGCGGTGGCAGATGCCGAAGGTGTGCCGGAGGCGGAATTTGAGCCAATATCCAAAAGCGTCTTAAAGGACATAGACTGGGGAGAGAATATTGAGGGGAGTCTTGAGGCTCTTAAGGTAAAGAAGGACGAAGCTGTAGCCGTGCTTACCTTAAAGGAGGCGCCGGAGTCGGAGCTATATGTGGTCGTGACGGATATGGACTTCCACGGGACGAACAGAAGGGGGCAATATACCGATACGGAGTGGCAGGGAATGTCACAAAAGGAAAAAATGGGTATAATCGTGGACGATATTACCCGTGAAAATAGTATCACAACCTATCTGGCTGCCTTTCTGGGGGAAGAGAGGGTAAATGATTTCAGATACGGCAACAGATCATATCAATATTATTGCGGTCAGCGGAATTTTGTAATGAACCTTGGAACTGTAACCCCTAAAGACGGGGATCAGGTAAAGATTGAGTTCAGTTCTGCGGGAGATTATCATTTCGATTCCATAGATGTGGTGGCTCTGCCGACTGAAAGCATCAGGGCAGGCATAGCTTCGATGCACGAATATCCCATGACGGACATGTCCTTCGGAGTAAACAGCTTTGAGGGCAGGATCAGGCTGGATAAGCCTTCGGTTGTGGAAATAGCGATGCCGCACAGTACGGGCTGGAGGGCATACGTAGACGGTACAGAGGTGCCGCTTTTATCGGTCAATACCTATTTCATGGGTGTGGAAGCCGGACCCGGGGAGCATGAGATAAGGCTTCAGTATAGAACTCCCTGGATAAGAGAGGGACTATTGCTTACGCTGATAGGGTGGCTCTTGCTTATCGCCGCGGTCATAAAGAAATTTAAATTCCGGTGTGTTCCTTAAACCTCCGGTTTGGGCTTTGCCTTTACGAAGCGGCGGTCGATCCGGCTTATAACCTCGTCGGCAGAGCAGATCTTATCGGCTAGGCTTACTAAAAAAGCCTCTCTGGACTTCGGAAAGTGCAGCAGCGTCAAGGGCCACATATGGCTTCTGATTATTTCGTATTCAAGGTCATTTAAAGCAAAATCACGCCTTGCGTTTTTCGCAGCGATAAAGGGATGATGAAAGCCATGCAGCCCGTCTCCTTTAGTGTGCCAGTCATATAAAAAATAGTCATGCAGCATCGCGCCTCGGATAAGAGCCTCCCGGTTTACCCCCCAGTTGAAACGGCGTGCCAGTATTAGACTTTTTCTGGCAACCCTGAGACAGTGGGTAAAGGTGGAGATGTCGCTATGCTGGATGTATTTTTTCATCTCGAATATTTTGGGATTACTGGTCAGCTCCTGAATTACTCTGCGAAAGAGCTCCTTATCGGTTTCGTTTAATATTTCTTTCAAACTGTTACCTCGTTATTTTTTTTCGTCCTTTAAGCCTGCCGTGTCAGCGTCCTTTTCAGCCTTGGGCTCCTCAGTGGGGGTATAATTTTTATGCCTGAAGCCGAATATCGTTTTCAGAGCTTTAAGCACCTTGGATTCCTTTCCTCCCTTGAAATGGAAATAGCGTATGGAGGAAACCTGCTGGAGCTGCAGGAAGCTTATCCTGTTGGCAACGGGGAGTTTTTTGAGCTTTTCGGTAAGCCCCTGACCCGCGACGATAATACGGGATTTTACATTCGAGGCAAGGCTGGAGGAGCTTTCCTGCAGCTTTGCATACCGATCCTCCATCATCCCGTCAAAACCGGACTGGACACTTTCTATACGCGAAACAAGGTCTGTGAGCGAGGAGAGCGTAAGAGCTATATCCAGCGCGAGCACGAGCATAAAGAAAAGTGACAGACCCTCCAGCAAAAGGGGATGGTCGAAGCGATCCAGGGATTTTATAAACGGAAGGGCGTAGCGCACAAAGAGGATGCCGGCAATGCCGAAGCCCGCGGAAGCAGGCACGCAGATACGCCCCTGAATATTAAGGGGTGCCTTGCTGTAGTCCCACCATCTGGCGTGAAACCAGCGCTCCAAAACGTAGGAGGTCGTAAATTCAAGAATAGCGGTGCTTAAGGAAAAGAATAAAAAGAGCTTCCATGCCTCCATGGCAGGATCCATCCAGTAGGTAAATAGCAGCGTTCCTCCGACTGCGCCAATACCGTAGATGGGGCAGACGGGTCCGAACAGGAAACCCCGGTTGCTCCATTTCTTGGAGTAGATTGTCATTACTGTGGATTCATATACCCAGCCTAGGGCGCTGAATATTATAAAATATACAAAATATCTTGAAATCAACATAATAAGGTATTATATGAGAAATATAATGCAATTACAAGAATTAAAAATTATAATGATACAAGGGATTGCGGGAGTGCAAAGCACGGAACAATCCGGGATATCATTTTTGACCCTGACAACATAGTAATCAGTTTAAAGGTTTGACAAGGAGGCTGCCATGCAGGCTGAGAAATTGAAAAAAGTTATCGATACGGCAATGGGGAGGCGTAAAGCCGACATAGTGCTTAAGGGCGGAAGCATTGTTGACGTATACTCCGGAAAGGTGATAAGCGGCGATGTGGCGTTTTGCGGGGATATCATCGCGGGAATAGGCGAATACGAAGGCATTAAGGAGATAGATGTCAGCGGCAAGTATCTCTCCCCCGGGCTTATAGACAGCCATATCCACATCGAATCCTCGTACCTGACCCCGGAGGAATTTGCACGTATCAGCGTACCCTGCGGCACTACAACGATAGTATTTGACCCCCATGAGATAGCGAATGTCTGCGGGAGTAAGGGGATCGAATACATGCTTAATGCAGCCGCAAGAACGGCTCTAAAGGTCAAATGCATGGTCCCCTCCTGCGTACCCGCCACACCCTTTGAAAACGCCGGAGCGGTCTTAAACGCCGGGGATATTGAAGAGCTCTTTAGTCAATACAAGGATGCGGGCATGGGTGAATTTATGAACGCCGTCGGGGTCATAAATAATGACGATGAGTGCATAAACAAGCTGATAACAGCCATAAATGACAAACGTGTGATCGACGGACACTCCCCGGGGCTTATGGGAAATGAGCTAAATGCCTATATATGCGCCCACATAGATAACGACCACGAATGTATGACGGTTGAAGAGATGGAGGAGAGGATAAGCCGCGGAATGTACGTTATAATGCGCGAGGGCTCCGCCTGTCACGATCTTCAAACCCTGATCGAAGCCGTAACCCCCGCAAATTCCAGGCGGTGCCTGCTCTGCTCGGACGACAGGCAGATAAGGACTATCTTTGAAGAGGGGCATATAAACGCCCACCTAAGATTTTGCGTCCGCCACGGGATCGATCCGGTGGATGCGGTGAGGATGGCGAGCCTTAACGCCTCGGAGTGCTTCGGTATGAGGGACGTGGGGGGCATAGCTCCCGGAAGAAGCGCCGATATAGTTGTTTTTAATAACCTTAAGGAATTTAAGCCGGAGCAGGTGTTTATAGACGGCAGGCTGGTAGCGAGCGACGGCAAATACCTGCTTCCAATAGAAAGATACGATATCTCCGGCGTTTCCTCCTCAGTTAACGTCAGGGATTTTAACAGGAATAAGCTTAAGCTCAGGCTCAGGGACGGAAACGTAAGGACGATAAAGGTTTGCCCGGGCGGAGTGGCTACAAAAGAGGGCGCCGCCAGGGTGGCTCTCACGGGCGACGGGGATTTTTGCTATAACGAAGCGGAGGATATCGTAAAGGTTGCGGTTGTGGAGAGGCACAGGGGCACCGGGAATGTGGCTGTCGGTCTTTTGAGCGACTACGGGATAAAAAACGGGGCCGCTGCGATCTCTGTGGCTCACGATTCCCATAATATCATTGCGGCAGGAACCTCGGATGAGGATATATTTGCAGCCGTTATGGAGATAATCCGGATGAAGGGCGGAATGACTTTAGTAAGGGGAGGAGAGCCGGTGTGTTCGATACCCCTCCCGGTGGCGGGACTTATGACGGATAAGGACGCCGAAAGCTTTGACGGGGAGCTTCAAAAGATCCATGCCTTAGCCTACGGGGAATTTAAGATACACAGGGATATCGAGCCCTTCATGACCCTATGCTTCATGGCGCTGCCTGTCATACCCGATATCAAGCTCACCGATATGGGGCTCTTCGACGTAAGGAGGTTTGAGTTTACAGACATCAACATCAATATCTAGTAGTAATTTCGCCGTATCGTGTATGGCAGGAGATTTTGATTTGTGATAAAATATTTCACGCTATGGATAAAATTTTGCTTCTAGACGGTCACAGTATCTTAAACCGCGCGTTTTACGGGGTTCCGGACTTTACCAATACCGCAGGTGAGCATACCGGTGCCGTCATGGGATTTTTAAACATAATGTTCAAGGTCATTTCGGACGAGGAGCCCGGCTTTGCAGCCGTTGCCTTCGACGAGCATGCACCGACCTTCAGGCACGAGATCTACGCCGAATACAAGGGGACGAGACACGCGATGCCCGATGAGCTCAGGGAGCAGGTTCCTATGATAAAGGAGGTGCTTCGCTCCATGGGGCTTACTGTCGTGTCCAAAGCCGGACTGGAGGCGGATGATATAATCGGCACGATCGCAAGCAGGGCTGAGGGAGAGGGGATGGAGGTTACGATACTCTCCGGAGACAGGGATCTTTTGCAGCTGGTTACGGATAAGACAAAGCTGCTGCTGCCAAGGACCGTCAAGGGGGAGACGAAGGTCGATCCCTTTTATGCCGAAGATGTGCTTAGGGTCTATCAGGTTCCGCCGAAGGGGATAATAGAGCTTAAAGCTCTTGAGGGGGATAAGTCCGACAACATTCCGGGAGTTCCGAGGATAGGGACTAAGACGGCTACGGAGCTTGTCGTAAAATACGGGAACATCGCCAATTTAAAGGAACATATAGCGGAAATCACTAAAAAGAGCATAAGGGAATCCCTGGAGCAGAATTTTGAGCTTGCAGAGCTTTCCCATACCCTGGCTACCATAAATACCGCATCGGATATCGAAGTTGATATAGCCGACTGTGCCCTTAATAACATATATACCAGTGAAGCCTATGAGGTTCTGGCGAAACTTGAATTGAGCAGCATTTTAAAGAAGTTTCCAGAGGTACCCCAGGGAGCTGAGTCTCAGGGGGATTCCGAGACGGATTTTAAGGAGGTTGAGGATCTCGGCGAGGTCGAGGAGCTTTTCAGTCGGTTAAAGAGCGCTAACAAGGTCGGGTTTTGCATTCTGACCGATGAGTCGGGTTCTCTTTCGGGAATATATATAGCGGAGGAGTCAGGAGCTTATTTTATAAGGGTAAACGGCTTTGTGTCCCCGATGTATCTAAAGGCGCATATCATAGACTTTATAGAAAAGGGCAGCGGAGAATATTTCACCGCATATACGAAGAAGCTCTTTAAGCTGACAGGATGCGAGGCGGCTGATACCCTTTACGATGTGGAGCTTTTAATGTATCTTGCGGACCCGCTTCGAAGCGAATACCATATAGCTGACAGCGCTTCCGAGACAGCCCTGACCTGCTTTAAGAGGGGTGAGGAATTTTTAAACAGGGTAAAAGAAGCCGGGATGCTTGAGCTGTTTAAGACCATAGAAAGACCCCTTGCAAAAGTTCTCGCCGATATGGAGCAGGAGGGAATAAGGGTAAAACCGGAGGAATTAAAGAGCTTCAGTGAGCTTTTAAAAACACGCATAGATGAGCTGGAGCAAAAGATAATCCAGGCGGCGGGAGTGGAGTTTAACATCAATTCGCCCAAGCAGCTGTCGGAGGTGCTCTTCGAGAAGATGCAGCTGCCCGGAGGAAAGAAGACGAAGACCGGGTATTCGACAAACGCCAGCGTTTTGGAGAAGCTGGCGCCGGAATATCCAATAGTCAGCGATATATTGAATTTCAGAACCCTAAGCAAGCTCAAGGCGACCTATGCGGACGGGCTGGCTCCCTTTATAGGCGAGGAGAACAGGATTCATTCCACCTTTAACCAGACGATCACGGCGACGGGGAGGATAAGCTCCGCCGACCCCAATCTGCAGAATATACCTGTAAGGACGGAGCTTGGGCGGGAGCTTAGAAGGAGCTTTGTGCCCAGGGAGGGCTACATCTTTACCGATGCGGATTATTCCCAGATCGAGCTTAGGATAATGGCGTCCCTTTCGGGAGATGAAAAGCTCATCGCCGCTTATAAGGAGGATAAGGACATCCACGCCATAACCGCCTCCGAGGTCTTTCACGTGCCCTTTGAGGAGGTTACGCCGGAGCTGCGGCGAAACGCCAAGGCAGTAAATTTCGGTATCATCTACGGAATAAGCTCCTACGGTTTAAGCCAGGATCTGTCCATCGGACAGAAGGAGGCAAAGGAATATATTGAGAAGTATTTCGAAACCTATCCCCAGGTCAAAAGGTTTATAGATTCCCTGGTGGAGAGCGCAAAGGAGAAGGGCTATGCCGAGACTTATTTTGGACGCAGGCGCCCGATGCCGGAATTGAAGAACTCCAAGTTCGCAGTGCGCTCCTTTGGGGAGAGGGTGGCGATGAACGCGCCCATACAGGGAACGGCAGCGGATATAATAAAGATTGCGATGATAAATGTCTATAAGGCGCTTAAGGAGAGGAAGCTGCGCTCTAGGCTTATCCTGCAGGTGCACGACGAGCTTCTTGTGGAGACCCACCCCGAGGAGGTGGGTGAGGTGCACGATATTCTTTTAAACGAGATGATGGGGGCGGCAAAGCTGCCTGTACCGCTGGAAGTGGAGATAAAGACGGGTAAGGACTGGTTGGAGAGCCATTAAATATGAGGCTCTCTTAGCAAAACCATTGCGGATCGGTGATGTGCCGGACTTATTTGCCGGACTCAGAACAGGACAGGTTCCATGAAATTTATAGGTATTACAGGAGGGGTGGGTTCAGGGAAGAGCCTGGTGCTCGATTATCTAAAAAATAAGCATAAGGCTTATGTCATAAGGGCGGATGATGTGGCACGGGAGCTTGTAAAAAAGGGACGGGAGTGCTACGGACCGTATGTGGAGCTCTTCGGGAAGGAGGCCGTCGGAGAGGACGGGGAGTTAAGACGGGATCTTATAGCTGAAAGAGTATTTGCACAGCCAAAGCTGCGGCTTAGGATGAACGCTCTCATTCATCCTGCTGTCAGGGAATTTTTGATAAAGGATGTGGAGAGGATAAGGCTTTCAGGGAATTATGACTTTTATTTTCTCGAAGCGGCACTTCTTATAGAAGAGAATTATGATAAAATATGCGATGAATTATGGTACGTATATGCCGATGAGGATGCCCGGCGGGAGAGATTAAAGAAAGCCCGGGGCTATTCGGATGAAAAGATCGACGATATGATAGGGAGCCAGAAAAGCGAGGAGGAGTTCACTCGCAGCTGCGCAGAGACCATAGATAATTCAGGCAGCGCTGAAGAGACATATGAGCAGCTTGACAGGCTCATAAATATAAAAAGTTTGTAACTATTCAGGAGATGTACGAAGATGCAGAAAATGCGAAGGGTTAAGGCAAAACCTCCTACAAAACGCTCAGAGGGAAAGATTACCGATATGAAGTCCATCTTAAGGGCGCAGGAGGACGACGACGAGTATATAGCTAATGAGCAGGATGTACCTGCATTTCTTTCCTCGCCGCCCACCGATAAACAGGACACACCCTATGTGGAG
>JAGBNT010000051.1 GCA_017634255.1 Lachnospiraceae bacterium | reverse complement strand
TGTTATCCACCTTGGAGCAGTTGCAGGCGGCGTACAGCAGGCTATAAAGGCTGGCACATTTGATGGTAAGGACGGATCCACTTTCAAGATGGATGCTTTCCGTGATTACCCTGCAACAGAGTACTCAGGCTACACCTACAGCGATGGCGGCACGGCTGTACTTGCCGGCACACCTTATGTATTCTATAAGGACAACATGGCTGATTGGGTTAACGTACTGTAATTTGTGCTAAAAACCTAACTTGATCTAATCATAAGGGCGTTTGGAGTTTCCAAGGAAAACCAGACGCCCTTTTTATTATCGCACAGCCGCCTAAGGGAAGATATCAACTAAAGCTGGTCTGCGCTTCGTTTCGGTCGGGTTAAAACCGATATCCCGCGGATATCGCGAAGTCGGCGGCTTGTGTGCAGCAGGGTGTTTAAAATTTTTATTAAAAAATGTGCTCATAAATTGCTTAAAATGATTAAATCGGTTATAATCACTGAGTATGTCCCTAGTGTAGCGTTTCAATCACTTCTTTACTTAAAAAACCATCTTGTCGTCAGCTGTGTCGTTGTCGTCAATCGCCGTAGCACGTTACGGCTCATTCATCCGCCTAACATCTGACAACAATCTGGTATTTTAACTCAAAGAGTGTTTGAAACGCTCCACTGGAGTACACGGAGGAGAAAATGGAAAATAACGAATACGAGCTTTACAGGACAGTAAGTATAAGGGAGAAGGAAGAGCTTCAAAGGAGACTTGTCAAGGCGCGCTGCTCTTATCTTGAAAAATGGAAGAAGCTTTCCATCTTCAGGAGAAGGGACTTCGGAGGGGCAAAAGAGGTTTGCGTAATATACGTCAATGCAAACCAGCGTGAACAGGCTGATGCAGTTCTCGAAGAGTTTTTAAACATGCGTCAGACAAGGCGCAGCAGGCGTCGGGGGTCTTCAAGAAGACCTGCAGAGGAAAGACGGGCAAGACAGCCCAGGATGGAGGCAAGACCGGAACCGCCTAAAACCCAGACAATAGCTATAGAAAAGGTAAGTCCGGCATCCTATGACCCGTACAGTGCGGGGGGAGAGGTTCCCGAGGACAGTGAGAGCCGCTACAGCGATGTTAGACCTTCATATATAACCGGAGGAGCACGCGAGGAGGCTGAGTATATGGAGGAGTCAGACAACGGACAGGAAGGCTATGTGCTTGGCGATGAGTATGCAGAGCTCGAATATGCAGATGAACCGGAAGAAGCATATGGAGAAGGGAGAGCTTACTCTGATCCGGAGTTTGAGGACGACTACAACGACGACGAAGAGAGCTTTTCCGAGGATGACGAATATTTCGACGATGATTTTGATGACAATGATATTTACGAGGATGAGCCCCAGCGCGGCGAAAGAAGGGTAATGCTTATAAACGAGGCGGATGGAGACGACGGCTACTTCCTCGACGACGGACCCAGGCTTCGCGGCAGTACAAGGGTCAGGGGAGGAGAGGGCTCCAACCCCAATGACGAGTTTATAGATGATTTCAATTTTGATTGAGTAGTTTTACTTCAATAATAAAATACAAGGAGATCAGAAAATGAGCGAAGTGTATGATAAATTGAAGAATTGCTTTGAGGCAGTAAGAAAGCTTACAGACTTTGAACCGGAGATAGCCCTCGTTTTGGGCTCCGGTCTGGGGGATTTTGCGGATAATATAGATGTAGAGGGCGAGATAAGCTATAAGGATATACACGGCTTTCCCGTTTCCACTGCTCCGGGTCATACTGGAAAATTTATATACGGACGTATCGGGGATAAAAAGATCATCTGCATGAAGGGCAGGGTTCATTATTACGAAGGCTATTCTATAAATGACGTAGTGCTTCCTGCAAGGCTTATGAAGCTTATGGGGGCGAAGATACTGATATTGACAAATGCTTCCGGCGGCATAAATGAAAATTTCAGCCCCGGGGATTTCATGCTGATAACGGATCATATTTCATCCCTTGTTCCAAATCCTCTTGTTGGAGAGAATATAGGAGAGCTCGGAGTGCGTTTTCCCGATATGAGTGAGGTATATAACCATGAGCTCAACGATAAGATTCGTGCGAGCGCAAAGGCTTTGGGAATAGATCTGAAGGAGGGTGTATATATCCAGACGACGGGACCTTCATACGAAAGCCCGGCTGAGATAAGGATGTTTAAAAGCCTTGGGGCGGATGCCGTGGGAATGAGCACTGTTGTAGAGGCTATAGCTGCAAACCATGCCGGAATGAAGATATGCGGAATATCCTGTGTGACTAATCTGGCTGCGGGGATAGCTAAGTATAAGCTTACGGAGGAAGAGGTTTTAGAGGCAGGGGCGGCGGCAGCTCCGCGATTTAAGGAATTATTGATAAAATCTATCGGAGAATTTTAAAATGGAATACTTACCTTCAGACCATGTAAGGCTCAGTGAGGACGGCAGGGAAGTGGTTTATCTGGATCAGACCCTGCTTCCCGGAAAAGAGGAGTTTAAGAGCGTTAGCGATATCAAAGACATGTATGATGCGATTGCAGGGCTGGAGGTGAGGGGAGCCCCCTGTATAGGAGTGTTTGCGGCATATGCGATGTATGTGGCTTCATTGAAGCATGCAGAGCAGGATTATGCGGATTTTAAAGAAAGCTTTCACAGGGATGGCGAATATCTCAATTCATCCAGACCTACAGCCGTCAATTTAAGCTGGGCGATAGGGCGGATGGAAAAGCTTGTAGATAACAGTTCAGCGGTCGGTGTCGACCGGATAATCACCTTATTAAAAAAAGAAGCCGAGGATATTCACTCGGAGGATATCAGCCTGTGCCGCAGGATTGGAGAAAACGCCCTTGAGCTTATTAAAGACGGGGCAGCTTTGCTGACACACTGCAATGCAGGGGCTCTGGCGACGACCCGATACGGTACACAGCTTGCAGCGGTCTATATCGGAATGGAGAGAGGGATGAGCTTTAAGCTCTATGTCGACGAGACCAGACCCCTCCTGCAGGGGGCGAGGCTTACCGCATATGAGCTTATGCGCGCCGGGGTCGATACCACGCTGCTTTGCGACAATATGGCGGGAGAGCTTATGAAAGCAGGAAAGATAGATGCCGTGATCGTAGGGGCGGACAGGATAGCCGCTAACGGAGATACGGCAAATAAGATCGGAACTTCGGCGCTTTCAGTGCTTGCTGATTACTATCACGTACCATTTTATGTGTTTGCACCCTATTCGACGATAGATATGTCCACAGCCAGCGGAAAGGATATCGTAATTGAACAGAGGGCACCGGAGGAGTTGACAGAAAAATATTATGTTCACCGAATGGCACCTCAGGGGGTAAAAGTATTTAATCCTGCCTTTGATGTGACCTCAAATGAGCTGATAAGCGCCATAATAACTGACAGGGGTATATTAAGAAAACCCTACGACAGAGCGTTAAAGGAGATTTATAAATGATAGGAGAACAGGATGCATCAAAGCTTATAAAGGCAGCCATTCACGGACAGGAGAGGTCATATTCGCCTTACTCGGGATACAGGGTGGGGGCGGCAGTCATGACGGCTGACGGCAGGATATACGAGGGCTGCAATATTGAAAACGCCGCGTTTACTCCGGGGGACTGCGCAGAGAGAACCGCAATATATAAGGCTGTAAGCGAAGACAACAGGGATTTGAAGGCTATAGCCATAGTTGGCGGCGCAAAGGGCAAGGGACCGGATATGGCATTTCCCTGTGGGGTCTGCAGACAGATAATGCGTGAATTTGTCGATCCGAAGGAGTTTTTGGTCATTGTGGCAAGGTCTGAACATGATTATGAGAAGTACACCTTAGAGGAGCTGCTTCCAAACAGCTTTGGTCCGTCTAATCTGAACTGACGTTTTTAGGTTTAAACCGGAAAGGAAAAATATGAATACAAGGTTTTATAATGCAAGAGTGCTCACTGTTTCAGGGGGCGTAAAGGTTGAAGATGACAGAGAGCTTTGGGTAAGCGGAAATAAAATAGTTTATTACGGAGACGGCGGCAGTGCTGATAAGGATAAGTATAAGTGGGACAGGGAGATAAACCTCGAGGGGAATCTCCTTATGCCGGGCTTTGTAAATGCCCATACCCATTCGGGGATGACATTCTTACGCTCCAATGCCGACGACCTGCCTCTTCATAGATGGCTGAATGAACAGGTATTTCCGTTAGAGGCAAAGCTTACCGGAGAGGATATATACTGGTGTACCCTTCTTGCCTGTCTCGAATATCTTACCAGCGGAACCACCTCCATATGTGAAATGTACATAAACCCATACGCTTCAGCCAGGGCTACCGAGATTTTCGGCATGCGCTGCGTACAGTGCTCGGCAATAAATAATTTTTCGCAGCCGGTATCTGAAATGGAGGAGTGGTACGATAAGCTTAATTCAGGTAATCCGCTGACCTCTTTCAGGCTGGGTATTCATGCGGAATATACATGCTCCAGGGAGCTTATAGAGTCCGTGGCGGCAATTTCACATAATAATAAGGCTCCGGTATACCTTCATGCCTGCGAAACAGCCTCCGAGGTCGAGGGATGTAAAGAGCGCTACAATGGCTTGAGTCCGGTACAGATTTTGAATGAGCTGGGGCTCTTTGACTACGGGGCGACGCTGTTTCACGGGGTTCATGTGAATGAAAAGGACATGGAAATAATCAAGGATAAGGATCTGTCAGTGATAACCAATTCTTCCTCGAATATCAAGCTTGCAAGCGGCATAGCCCCGGTAAAGACCTATCTTGAAAAGGGAATTAGACTTGGGATAGGAACGGACGGACCTGCCAGCAATAACTGTCTGGATATGTTCAGGGAGATGTTTTTAACCAGCACCTTAGAGAAGGTTAAAAATAATGATGCCTCTGCTGTGGACGCTCTGGAGGTTCTTAAAATGGCTACTGCTGAAGGAGCAAAAGCCATCGGTCTTGACGAGTGCGGGGATATAAAGACAGGAATGTTGGCGGACCTCATAGTCATAGATATGAAGGCTCCGAACATGCAGCCGGTCAACAACATTGCCAAAAACCTTGTCTATTCAGGCTCCAAATCCAATGTGAAGCTTACCATGATAGACGGAGAGATACTATATGAAAACGGAGAGTTCAGACTGAAGAAGGGCTGTCCCGAGGTAGCAGAGATATATGAAAAGGTGCAGGCTGTTATAGACAGGATGAGATAGTAATGGCAGTTTTTATCATTATAGCAATAGTTGTCATTTTGCTGCTTCTGCGCGGGGTTTCAGAAAATGCCAGAAACAGGGAGAAAAGGAAGGAAGCGCTGAAAAAAAGTTTCGGCGCTTTCTCTTCAAGAACATACGGATATGATGAGTTTGAACGTATAAGGTCGAGCCTTAAATTTTCAAAAGCAAAAGAAAATGAATTTGTAATAGATGAAATTACAGCGACGGATATTAATCTGGACGAGCTGTATAAAAAAATAAATATCAGCTGCTCTCAAATGGGAGATGAATTTTTATACAGAATTTTGCACCGCCCTGTAAACTCCGAGACTATACTTGAGCAAAGACACGCAGCAGCCGAAATACTTAGGGAAGATGAGGAGTTAAGAGCGGAGCTTATGCTTTGCCTGAACAATATGGGCAGGGTATCGGGAAGAGGGCTGGGGTCTACGATAGAGAAGCTCGATACTGTAAGGCAGGAGTCCAACCTTTTACACTTTACCTGCATAGCTGCTGCTTTAATAGCAATCGTTTTCATATTCATCCGTCCTGCAGTAGGGTTTGTGCTGACCTTTCCGGTCCTGTTTTTTAATGTATTCACCTATTTTAAACGCAAGGGTGAGATAGGGGACGAGCTCAATGCTTTTGCATATATATTCAACTGCCTGAGTCAAGCAAAATCCTTGACTAAAATTAATGCAAAGGGGCTCGAGGAATATTTTGAACAGATATCTGAAACCGTTGCTTTTTTCAAAAAAATCACCTTAAATTCTTTTATTCTTTTTGCTGGACGCTCTCTTACAGGTAACCTTTTAAGCCTTCCGTTGGACTATATACGTATCGTTTTTCATCTGGATCTTATAAAGTTCAATAATTCACTTAAATTTGTTCTCGAAAACAGGGAAAGGCTGTTGGAACTGCTGGACACCATCGGGTTCCTCGATGCTTCGATAAGTGTCGCCTCACTGAGAAAGGCTCTTAAGAGCTGGTGCACCCCTCAGCTTACAGATGATAATACTCTGGATATAGACGGTCTTTACCACCCTATGATAGCTGACGCCGTACCCTATGACATTAAGACCAGCAGGGGAGTGCTTGTCACGGGCTCCAATGCCTCGGGCAAGTCCACTTTTTTGCGTGCGGCAGCTCTTGCCTGCCTTTTGGGAGAGACGATATATACCGTGCCGGCGCATAGGGCGGCTTTTCCTTTCAGCCGGATTTATTCCTCTATGGCGGTAAATGACAGCATTACCGGCGGAGACAGCCTGTATATGGCGGAGATAAAGGCTGTAAAGAGGATAATTGATGCGGCAGAGGACGGGAATTTAAGCATTAAGACCATATGCTTCTTAGACGAGCTTTTAAGAGGGACCAATACTGTCGAGAGGATAGCAGCCAGCTCAAGGATATTGAAGGAGCTTTCCGAAACAGGTGCGCTTGTTTTCGCAGCCACCCACGATATAGAGCTTACAGACATTCTTTCAGAAAGGCTGGATAACTTTCATTTTAAGGAGAGTATCGAAAACGGGAGCATAAGGTTTGATTATACGCTGGAAGAGGGACCTGCAAGATCCAGGAATGCCATAGCATTGTTAAGGATGTTAGGCTTCGATGAGAGGATAACCTTAGATGCGTTTGCCGAAGCGGAAGGCTTCGAGAAGAAAAAGGTCTGGTCAAAGATATGATGAAGGTAAAACTTTTTTCCGACGGCTCGTCCAGGGGGAACCCGGGACCGGGAGGCTACGGAACTATTCTGCAGTATATTGACACTTCCGGAAAACTGCATGAGAGGGAGTATTCTGGAGGCGAAGCGGAGACAACGAATAACCGGATGGAGCTGATGGGAGTGATAACCGGTCTGGAAGCGCTGACCAGACCCTGCGAGGTGGAGATCATCTCGGATTCGAAGTATGTCACCGATGCGTTTAATCAGAACTGGATCGAGGGATGGATAAGAAAGGGCTGGAAAAACACCTCGGGAGAAGTGAAAAATATCGACCTTTGGAAACGCCTCCTAGAGGCTGCGAAACCCCACGAGCTTAAATTTATCTGGGTGAAGGGACACGCCGGACATCCGGAAAATGAAAGGTGCGACAGGCTCGCCACCGCTTATGCGGATAGCTTGAAATAAAATATGGGGTATGGTAACGTAAGAGGGATTTTATTTAATGGGAGGCCGAGCAGCAATTAACGTTTGCTAACATTACGAGCTGCTCTAGCCGATTTCGTAAACGAAATCGGTCACTAATTTATTTAATGGAGGGAAAAAGATGTCAGACACGAATATCTACGATCTTTTAAACGAAAGAGGCTATGTTGCACAGGCGACGGATGAGGAGGCTATAAGAAGAGAGCTGGGAAAGCGTCCCATGTCCTTTTACATAGGCTTTGATGCCACTGCGGACAGCCTTACAGCAGGGCATTTCCTGACGATAATGGCGATGATGCATATGCAGCGTGCAGGTCACAAGCCCGTTGCCCTTATCGGAGGCGGAACCACTATGATAGGCGATCCCTCGGGAAAATCGGATATGCGTACGATGATGACCCGGGAGACTATAGATCACAATGCGGAATGCTTTAAAAAACAGCTTTCCCGCTTTATCAACTTTGATAATGACAGCGCGATAATGGTAAACAATGCTGACTGGCTCCTGGATATGAATTACGTGGAGTTCTTAAGGGAAGTCGGAGTTCATTTTTCGGTAAACAAGATGCTCGCCGCCGAGTGCTATAAGAACAGGATGGAGAAGGGGCTGACCTTCTTCGAATTCAACTATATGCTCATGCAGTCCTATGACTTCTACAAGCTCAACAAGGATCTTAACGTAGAGCTGGAGCTGGGAGGAGACGACCAGTGGAGCAATATAATCGGCGGAGTCAACCTTGTGCGCAGAAAGGAAAATAAGGACGTGTACGGCTTTACCTTCAAGCTCCTTACGACCTCCGATGGAATCAAGATGGGTAAGACCATGAAGGGTGCGCTGTGGCTCGACCCCGATAAGACTTCGCCCTATGAGTTCTTCCAGTACTGGAGAAATATCGAGGATGTAAAGACTGAGGAGTGCCTTGCCCTTCTCACCTTCCTGCCCATGGAAGAGGTCAGGGAGCTGGGGGCTCTTAAGGATGCCGAGATCAATAAGGCAAAGGAGATCCTTGCCTACGAAATAACGAAAATAGTTCACGGGCAGGACGAGGCCGAAAAGGCCAGGAAGGCGGCCAAGGAGGTCTTCCTGGGAGGAGGGAAGAGCGAGGATATGCCGACCACCTCTATTCCGAAGGCCGAGCTGGAAGAGGGCAGGGACCTCATCTCCATACTTGTGGACTGCAAGCTTGCAAAGAACCGCTCAGAGGGCAGAAGGCTCATAGAGCAGGGAGGAGTTTCGGTAAACGATCAGAAGGTCACAGATGTCAAGGCTGCTTATACCACCTCTGAACTGGATGCTGACGGCAACCTTATAATACAGAAGGGGAAGAAGGTCTTCCACAGGGTGATAGTTGAGTAACAGATGTTATCTAACTATGCAGGCGGCTCTGAATGAATAACTGCTGTTATTGAGTGTGGATAAACTGCAATAACAGCAGTTTTGATTAGTGGATAGAAAATGTGGATTTAGTGGATAGTGTGAATGAACTTGAAGGAGAAACTGCAAAATCCGCCTTTGAAACAAAATGTTGTTGTGAATAAATGGTGGAGAACACAAAATATGAAATGTGGATATTGTGGATTTGAATAAATTGAAGGACGGGCTTCACTTATGGAGAAAGAAAAAATAAGAATTAGATATCACAGTCAGGAGATAGAGAAGTTAAGATATATAGACGGCAAAAGCGACTGGATAGACTTAAGGGCAGCCGAGGAGGTGAGCCTCAAGGCAGGAGACTTTACCCTTATTAATATGGGTATCTCCGTACAGCTTCCCCAGGGCTATGAGATGATAATAGCCGCCAGGAGCTCGACCTTCAAAAATTTCGGCCTGATCCAGACCAATGCCATAGGGGTGGTGGATGAAAGCTATTGCGGAGACGACGATATCATTATGATGCCGGTGTACGCAACGAGGGATACACAGGTGCATGTAAACGACAGGCTGTGTCAGTTCAGGATACTAAGGCACCAGCCCGAAATCGTATTCGAAGAGGTAGATAGTCTCGAAAATGAGAGCAGGGGCGGCTTTGGCTCCACAGGAAAAAACTGAAGAGGAAAAACTTATGATAAGAAGAGCGGAAGACAGGGATCTTGAAAGTATAGTGAAGCTCCTTTTACAGGTGCATAAGGTTCATTCCGATGCCAGACCGGATATATTCAGACCGGGAAGCAGAAAGTATAGGGATGAGGAGATACTTCATATAATACATGATGAAAACACTCCGGTCTGGGTTTTGACAGAAGAGGACGACACACCGGTCCAGGGCTATTGCTTCTGCGAGGTGCAGGAGACGAAGGACGATGCTTCTTTGCAGGACAGACGGGTTTTATACATAGATGACTTATGTGTGGATGAAAATGCCCGGCGCGGTCATGTGGGAAAGAGGCTCTATGATTTCGTTACGAAATGGGCTTCTGAAAACGGTTTCGATGCCGTTACCTTAAACGTTTGGAGCTCCAACCCCGGAGCTATGAAATTCTATGAGGCTATGGGCTTAAAACCCCTGAAGGTCACTATGGAGAACCGGTTTAAATGATTGAAATAAGTGAATGCGGCGGGTTTGATGTATTCTTTGAGGACGCCGAAAAATACCTTGACGAAAACGAGTTCGAAAAGGCCTATTCTTCTCTTACGGACTACCGGAAAAAGCGTGTGAACCAATGTAAAAGGGAGGAAGTAAAACGTTTAAGTCTGGCCACAGGCCACCTGATGGTCAGGATTTTGCGGGAGTATGGCTTTGATCCCGAAAAGGTTTCGATTGGAAAATTCGGAAAGCCCTTTCTGCCCGGAGGTGAGCTTTATTTTTCCCTCGCAAACGAAAACACCCAGGCTGTAATGGCAGTTTCGAAAAGGGATATAGGCTGTGATCTGGAGCGGGTTACCATGAGCCGTTATTCGCAGCTCATGGTAGATAAAAAATACCTTCCGGGAGAAAAGGAATATATAAACAGTCTGCCCTTTGAAAAAAGACTTCTTCCCTTTTTTAGGGCATGGACGCAAAAGGAGGCCTACGGAAAGCTCCTTGGAACGGGCATAGAGGATGCGATTCTTCTGGATACGGCCATTATTCATAATGGGAGCTTTGAAATGGGTTCCCGCTTCTTTAACATGAGTGAATACCCCCATCCGGATCAAAATTATATAATAAGCGTTTGTCAGTACGCTTAAAAAGGTATGACTTCCTGAACGCAAAATCGGAAATGCGTTCAGGAACTCCGCGTTCCGCGGAGCACGCGCCTTGCTTCGCAAGTCCCTGGTCGAATACGGATATTGAATTTCCGATGAAATTCAATATCCTGTATGACGATGTGAGAAATAAAGACAACCGGATAATAATCTGGTATACTACGATGAATGACATTGAAAACTTGTCGTTCACCATAATTCGTTGTAAGACCCTTGAATTACATGAGACAGGATCACAGGAAGGAATGGAAAGAAACGACCGGCTTATAAGAAAAAAAATGTACAGGTATATGCTGACGGGGGTCATGACCACCGTCGCCCTGCAGCTTGGGAATGTTGTTGACGCGATGATCGTCGGCAACCTTCTGGGAAGCATGGGAAACGGAGCAATCAATGCCTCCACGCCCTATCTCTATATATTGCAGGCTGCGGCTATCTTATTCGGCTCGGGAGGAGCCGTGAGCATGGCGGTACTCCTCGGAAAGCGTCAGGTCGGATCCGCAGGAAGGGTAATGGGTCTTTGCATGGTCATAAGCGTGGCCTATCCGCTTATATTCACCTGTCTTTTTCCGGCCCTTGTGCCTCTTTTTACGTCTATTACGGGGGCTGCGCCACAGCTGGCACAAATGATAAGGAGCGTAACCACGGTATATTCCATCGGGATGCCGGTAATATCCTTTGTGCTTGTGATGGCATATCTTATAAATGTGGATAATAATCCGGCCATGGCGGCCAGACTGCATATTACATCTAATGCTGTCAATCTGATCCTTGACTATGTTCTTGTAAGGTATACGCCCCTTGGCATAACAGGAGCAGCGATGTCCACGGTCATCGGATATCTGGTATCGGGGATCATATTTATCCCCCGGTATTTTAAAAGCAGCAGCAGGATGGTCACCCCGGTGTTCAGGGAACTTTTTCACAACGCAGAGCTTGCCGCTATGACGGTAAAGAATGGCTTCCCTAACCTCGCCTACCTTATAATGACGGTGATAAGCGTTGCGATTCTTAATTCAAACGTCTTAAGGACTCTCGGGGACGCATATTTTTCCGCCTATTCAGTAACAGCCAATACCCAGCTCATAGTCCAGATGTTCTTAAACGGCGTTTCCTCCGTCATTGCCTCGGTAGCGGGGGTACTCTACGGGGAAAAGGATTACTTTGGCATGCGGCGGGTATTTTCAAGGGTGCTTAAGATAGCCATGCTCATCAGTATCCTTATCATGGTAGTCTTTCTTGCGGTTCCGCAGGGCGTTGCGGCGCTTTACGGCTTTGACAACGATGCCGTAAGGACCGGGCTTATGAGCGGACTCCGCCTGTTTTCCTTAAGCTTTGTCTTCTTTTCCCTGAATGCCCTGACCCAAAACTACTACAGGACCATTGGCCAGACCTTCCTTTCCACCATAAGCAGCGTTCTGCAGCTTTTGGTGCTGAAGGTTCCCCTGATGCTTGCCTTTATGTCCGTCCTTGGTTTTGAGGGACTGTTTGCAGCCATAATAATAAGTGAGCTGTCGGCCTTTATTATCGTAAATATCATAAGGCTTACAATGCAGAGAATAGGAAGGGTTCCTCAAAAGGGCTTTATGGCCATACCGGAGCGCAGCAGCGGTGAGATCTGCGATATTTCAATAACGGGAAGCGATAAGGAGGCTGTCAGGGTCTCAGAAAGGATAATGGAGTACTGTCTTAAGGACGGGGTATCCGGGCGCAAAGCCCAGGCTCTGGGAATTGCCGCCGAGGAGCTCAT
>JAGBNT010000007.1 GCA_017634255.1 Lachnospiraceae bacterium | reverse complement strand
TGACGAGCGCCCGCTGCTACCGCGGTCCCCTTTGCCCCTTCCAGGTAATAGGTATCTTCGAATCGGAGGGGCTGCAAAAATACGATGCGCAGTATATCCTGGTCTTTCTTGAATATATCGTAAATACTTATCTCAACAACCGTGTCCGTCTGTCCAACGGCCTTGAGGGGGAGATAGTCCTTATAAACAAGCTGGACTTAGCTCACCCGATGGTGCATGTAGGCAGCCACTATCTGGATCTGTCGCACGAACACGGGGTCTTTATCGAAGAGATAATCTGACTGAATTCAAACCAACAGAAAAAAACAGAACCGGCCTCCTACACCTCCGTTTCCACCGGCAGGAAGGTAAATGTACCGGTAAGACTCCACGGGATCGATGAAAACTACAGGTATATTCCCTTTTAATTTTCGCCCTCGTAAAGCTCCCGGTAAGAAGGGCATCGCTCCATCAGCACGTCGTGAGTTCCTTCATCAAGTATCCTGCCATTTTCCATGACCATGATCTTATCAGCTCCAACAACCGTTGAAAAGCGATGCGCTATTACAAGTATCGTTTTATCAGCTCTTATATTATTAAGAGTTTCCTGTATCTTCATCTGAGTTACATTATCAAGGGCTGATGTGGCTTCATCCAACAGAATTATCGGAGAGTCGCTGAGAAGGCATCTTGCTATGGCAAGGCGCTGCCTCTGTCCTCCTGACAGATTTACACCGCCTTCCCCTACAAGAGAATCATACTGATTTGGCATTGCTTCGATATCTTCATGCATGCACACCTTTTTACATATTTCCCTCATTTCCGTATCTGTAAGCTCCGGTTTGACAATACTCAGATTTTCCCGAATCGTCATATGAAAAAAATAGGGATTCTGGCTTACAACAGCAATATTTCCTCTTATGGAATCCTTATCCAGGGTATTGATGTCATCATCGCCCAGAAAAATCGTCCCGCTCTTTGTTTCAATAAGCTTGCTGATCAGCTTAAAGACTGTAGTTTTTCCACATCCGCTCTTACCTACAAGCGCCACCATAGAGCCTGCCGGAACTTCAAAGCTCATATTTTTTATCACCTTAACCGGCTTTATTCTTGGATCTGAAAATTCATAGGCAAAGCTGACATTATTAAACCTTATATTTCTGCATACCCGGTCAGGATGAACATTTCCGAACCTCTCCTTAGGAAACTCCGGAGTGCTGATAATTGCGTTTATGCGCTCTGTTGACAGGTCAAAGCTTTTTAAAAATTCAAGAAGCTGCCCCAGGATAAGGACTGCCGGTGTCCCAAGCTGCTGGTAGTAATTATAAAGAACCAGTGCTATAGCAGGAGCAAAATAGCCGGTCCAGATCAGGACCGCAAGCAGACAGGTAAACGCCAATCTCCCCAGGTCCCCGACGCCCCAGCGAACAAGCTTATATTTCCAGCCTCTGATCAAAAGATGCATATGATTTTTATTAGAATCATCAATTCGCTGCTGAAGCTTTGAGCAAAAAGCCTCTTCGCTGTTTAAGGTCTTCACATCGGTGATCCCGTGAATCATCTCGGAAATAAAGCCCGACAGCCGTTCACGGGAATTGCGGTAAATTCTGTCATCCTCAAACATACGCCTGGTCCGGATAAGCTCCAGGGCGATCTGACACGCCAATATCGCAAATACAACTGCTGCAACAGCCGGACTTAACACAAACATCGCAACAAGGATGCCGACATAATTAAAGATCTGTGACATCTGGTCCACTATTGTGTTAAAACCTGTTGCCAATATATCCGTATCAACCGTAAGACGCTGTATGAACAGTCCCCCGCCCTTATCCACAATGCATGTGTTTTTAATCTTTAAACTGGCCTTTGCCAGGTCATTTTCTATATCTGATAAAATACTGCCATATACCATGTTATACCTGGTATTGCATAGATAAAGACTGGTATTTGCCACAATGTTTACAGCAAAAATGGCAAGGGCTGCAAAAATCGCCTGCTCAAAGGCCGAAGCGGTGTACGCGACTATCACTCTTGCAGCTAATATCGGTACAACGATACTCGTTGCTATATTCACCCACTGACATATTACAGCAAAGAAGAACATCTTTTTGTAACGACTTACATATGACCATGCAAATCTGAGATTTTTCAGGGTTGAATGATAAATGGGTATAGTAAAGACAACCTGATTGCGACCGGAAATATAAGTCCATTCAGGCTTCATACCATGCTTATTCTCAAGACCTTTAAGTATTTCACTCTGAGCGCTGTACGGATCGAGAAGCTCTCCCCTTATTTCAAGCTTTAAGCGGATGCTTTCGGAAGATCTTGAGGACATTATTGTAAAAGCCTTGTCCTCACCCAGCTTTTCCCTGTATATAAGCAGGATCTCTTCCATAAAAAGCTCAGTTACAATGCGGTCCCGGTCTTCTATTCCTTTCTGTCCGGCAAAATGACTGAAGGAGGCAACTGCTGCCCCGATGTCCGTGTCCGTTAATGTTCCACTGTGCCTCATAAGCTAAGATACTCGTCAAGCTGCCTTTGTGCCTCATCGATCACCTTTTGAAGTCCCGCTTTATACATCAGGTCGGAAAGCTCCGCCATTGCCTTATCCGGATCAACAGTTCCGGTAACAAGCTCGTGATATCTGTCATCCAGCAGTGCGCTTAGCGCCGTCACTTCTGCCTCAACATTTACACTGTCAAATGAAAAACCCTTCGTGTCGCTTTCTTTGGCATTTTTGTATCCCTCATATACCTTTTTCCACTGGTCCGGGTCTGCAAGGTTTTCCTTACTGGCCGAAACAACCGAGGCGCTCACCGCCGGCCCCGTAACAAAATTATCCAGCAGATAATTCTCTGCCCCGGCATCCGTCCTTATAACAGTATCCTCATAATACTCAAAGTGCTCGCCTTCAAGTCCATAGGCAAGAGTATCCCTGAACTCACGGTCGGTATACAAAAGCTCCATGTACTTAAGGCAGGCCTCAGTCTTTTCCTCAGAGGCAGCCGCATTGATCGCTATCATAGAGCCCTGTTGAGTTGCTCTTGACATATTGGGGCCGATATAACGTACCAGCTTGACATTAAAGCCGACAGTTTCAGGATCAGACCATCCCTTATAGCCTGTCCAGGCCGTGCCTGACCTTACAGGATTTAAGAGTGAATATGGCAGCTCCGTTATGGTCGCGGCATCAGGATTGATGTAGCCGGCCTCGTACCACTTGTGCATACAGCGCAGCATACTCATGTACTCCTCATCCTCCCATACAGGGATTATCTTTGTCCCCTCATCGGTTCCCGCCTTGCTGTAAGGGATCACAAGAAAATCTGATACTATCTTCTCGTGAACCTGGAACATGCCTGTAAGCCCGTTATGCCCGATATACAGAGGATAGCCGTCCGGGTTATCCTGCTTCCAGGCAGAAAGCAAAGGCTCAAGGTCCTCGAAATTCATCTCCTCCGGAAGAGTCATGCCCTTTTCGCCCTCAAAATAGTCACTGTTTAACCGGAAAAAGACCTCTGCTCCAAGATCCTTTAACATCGGCACTCCATATATTTTCCCGTCAAGCTCTCCTATTTTCCACCAGGGCTCAACCGCCTCATATAAACGCGGAGCCACATCGGGAACAAGGTCGGTAATGTCCCGGAAATAACCCGCTCTGGCGTTGTTATCAAAGTCATTGCACCAATCACAGGTAAAAGTCATGTCATAATATTCCCCGGCTGTCATATCCAGGTCAAACTGCTCCTCTGTCAGGAGCTTCATGTCAACTGTTACCCCGATCTTTTCCGTGCTGATCTCATTTGCCCTGGAGATCACCTTATCAAGATCCTTTGGTATATCTCCATCTGAATAAACCCACCATACGATCTGGACAGGCTCCCCACTAGCAGCTTCCGCGTTTTTCTCTTCACTGGCAGAAGAAGACGGCTGAGCCTGGGATCCGCATCCTGCAAGAGCTATGATCAGTAATGCTGCAATGATCGCATTAATTTTTTTCTTCATGATGACCTCCCTCGTGTAGCGTATTTTTACTCTTTGACAGCCCCTGTCAGCATACCGGCTGTGAAATGCCTTCTGACAAGAGGATATGCAAGCAATATCGGCAGTGTAATGATAACGACCACTGCCATTCTGAAGCTTTCGGCCGGTATATTTTTCAGCACTGCCCCTGAAATATTATCATTAGCGGCAATATTTTCAGCGTTCTGCTGAATCGAATACAAAAGGTACTGCAATGGATAAAGCTCCTTTCGCTCCGGTCTGATATACAGCATCGCATAGTACCAGCTGTTCCAGTATGCAAAGGCTTCAAATATCCCTACTGCGGCGAAAATAGGACGCCCAAGCGGTATTACGATGTCAAAAAAGATCCTAAATATCCCTGCCCCGTCTATCTTTGCGGCATCGATCAGCTCATTGGGTATATTGTCACGAAAATACGTGCGCATGACAATTATATACCAGCTTGAACACGCCTGAGGCAATATCAGTGCAAGAAAACTGTTTTTAAGTCCAAAAAGCTGGGTGTTAACAACATAGGATGCCACCAGACCCCCGCTAAAAAACATGGGTATCATGATAAGGACTGTGTAGAGCCTGCGCAGAGGAAATTCTTTCCTTGATAATACAAAGGCCATAGTTCCGATGAGCCAGAGCGAGAGAATAGTTCCGATCACCGTAACTGCAACGCTTACGCCAAACGCCCTTCCGACAGAGTCCATGCTTGCCATAAGATACCGGTAGGAATCAACTGACCACTCTGAAGGAATAAAGCTATATCCCTTTTTTGCGATGGAAACTTCGGAGGAAAAGGATATTATTATCGCAAATAACAACGGCACTACAGTTAACACGGAAAGCAAAACCGCTATCATCGAAAAAGCAAAGTTTGTAGTGGGTCTTATCTTTCTCACAATATGCCCTCCTGCGGATCTATCCTGTTAATCAACGTGTTTGCGGCAATAAGAAAGATGCACCCTATAACATTCTGGATAAGACTTGCGGCCGCGCTGTATCCGTAATTGGCCTGCTCCATCAAAGCCTTATAGGTATATACATCTATTGTCTGAGTTGCGGAAATAATAGAGCCCGAATTCCTCGTCGCCTGATAGAACAGGCCGAAATCAGTATTGAGGATTCCTCCGAGATTAAGTAAAAAGATCACAATGACAACCGGACGGATCAAAGGCAGAGTTATCTTTAAAACCATCTGCCAGGCCGTAGCCCCATCAACCATTGCACTCTCATACAGCCCCGGATCGATAGACGTTATATTTGCCATATACAAAACGAGAGCATACCCATACGCCTTCCAGGTATGGGTTAGTATAAGAATAAAGGGCCACACAGACGGTTCCTGGTACCATCTGACAGGTTCCTGGCCGAGCTCTGTCAGAACACTGTTAAAAAGCCCCCTGTCTGTTGACAGAAAGGCAAAAAGGAACATACTTACCACGACCCAGGACATAAAATACGGGAGCATGGCTGCAGACTTGGTTATTCCACGCAGTCTGTCTGAATAAATATGTGACAGCATAACAGCGATCGCTATCGGCAAAACAGTATCAAGGATCAAAAATATAAGATTATACGCCAGGGTATTACGAACAACTGCTTTTATCTGGGGATTTATGAAGAGAAACCTGAAATTATCCAGTCCTGTATAGGGGCTGGCAACAAACAGATTGTAAATAAAGCTTCTCCCCGGAACCGGACTGTAGCGCTTGAATGCTATTGCAATACCAAATAAAGGCATATAGCAGAATGCGATATACCATAAGATCGTAGGCAGGGACAACGCAATAAATTCCATTGTTCCGCCTCTTCGTCTCTTTATATTCCGATCATGTCCGGGCTTCAATGTCACTGTTAACGTCCCATTTTATAAATTGAGCAGGGAAGATTAAAATAAAATCCCGGAGCGTTTGCTCCAGGATGTTTCATCATCAACCCGAGCTGATAACCAGGTTACTATCAGCTTACTATTTTTGACCTCAATTTGAACTTTCTTACTTCTCTTTCGCTCTCGGTCTTTTCTATCTGGGCTCCCATAGCTCTAAGCTTACTATCGAAATCCTCATAGCCGCGCTCGATATAGTGGATATCGTCCACTACGGTCACTCCCTCAGCCGCAAGTCCAGCTATACAGAGGGCTGCACCCGCTCTGAGGTCGGGGGCTGTTATGTTGGCTCCCGAATACTTTCCGCCGCCGGTTATTATAGCGGTGTTTCCTTCGACCTTTATATTGGCTCCCATGCGGACGACCTCGTCCACGTATTTAAAACGGTTCTCGAATATGCTCTCGGTTATCGTGCTGGTCCCTTCAGAAAGCGCGAGGGTAACTCCTGCCTGGGGCTGCATATCCGTAGGAAATCCGGGATAGGGCAGCGTCTTTATCTGAGTTGCGCGAAGTCCTCTGGCGGCAACGACCCTGACTGCGTCGTCAAATTCGTCCACCTCGCAGTTCATCTCTATAAGCTTCGAGGTGATGGACTCTAAGTGCTTAGGGATAACATTCTTTATCATGACATCCCCGCGGGTAGCCGCGGAAGCAAACATAAAGGTCCCTGCCTCTATCTGGTCAGGAATAATGGAATATTCCGCACTGTGCAGGCGGCTCACTCCGCGTATCCTTATGACATCGGTTCCGGCTCCCCTGATCTGCGCACCCATGCTGTTTAAGAAGTTCGCCACGTCAACTACGTGGGGCTCCTTGGCCGCGTTCTCTATGGTGGTCTTGCCCTCGGCCATGACCGCCGCCATCATTATATTTATAGTTGCTCCTACGGTAACCACGTCCATATAAATATGGGCGCCGACAAGCTTCTTTGCCCTTGCGTGTATAACGCCGTGTTCAACCTCGACCTCTGCGCCCAGGGCTCTGAAACCTTTGATATGCTGATCGATGGGACGGCTGCCTATATTACAGCCTCCCGGAAGCGGAACCTCCGCCTCGCGGTATTTTCCCAGAAGCGCCCCTACGAGATAGTAGGAGGCACGAATTTTCTTTATAAGCTCGTACTCTATATTTACGTTGCGGACGTTTGAACCGTTGATCTTGACAGTATGCCTGTCGATACGGTGCATCTGTACACCGATGCCCTCCATTGCCTCGAGAAGCACTGACGTATCGCGAACATCCGGCACGTTATCTATTGTTACAGTTTCGTCGGTCATTATGGAGGCTGCCAGTATCCCCAGGGCGGCATTCTTCGCTCCGCCTATTTCAACCTCTCCGACCAGAGGCGTCCCCCCTCTGATGACGTATTGAGCCATATATGATTTCCCTAACCCCAATAACTTGTATGATTTATCTCTTATCCTATATATATTTGGAGATTATATCACCGATCCAAAATAAATCAACACCAAAATAATACCTAAAATTTCCTTAAATATCAATGGTTATTATTCTATTTTGCATGACTTAAGCCTATATGACCCCGAGGAAATTGTGCAGAATCAGAATAATATCCAAAATTAGATCCAATACGAGCAATACGATCATCACCCTGAAAAGCGGCTTCGGCGAGGTTATCTTCCCATAAGAGCTCATCACCTTCTCCGCGGACTCGTTTACGGCGGCCTCAGTGTTTTTATAGCACTTTACCACCTCTGTATGGACTATGCTGTGAATATCCTCCGTAAATTTCTCCCTGTCGAAGGGCAGCTCCTGACCGCCGCCCGCCTGCGCTCCCGCATAGGTGCTGCTGTTGCGGAACCTCTCCTCATAGGCCTCAGTCTTTCTGGCCTCCATGGCAAGCTCTTCGGCCCCGGGCAGAGGGCGGTTGTATGCCCGCTGATCGGCATCGGGGAAATAGCTCACATCCTCAAAGGCCACCGCTCCGGAGCTCTGCCTCTGCGTGTAGCCTGCCGTAGCGGAGCCCGGGTTCATCCCACGCCCCATATTCTGCTGGGCCATCTGGGGCTGCATCTGAGGCGGAGTCTGCTGCATCTGCGGTATAGGCTGAACGTGTATGGGTTGAGGGCCTCCCGGCATATTCTGCTGGGGCATACCATTCTGCTGGGGCATGCCATACTGCTGCATATTCGGAAGGGGCTGAGTCGACTGCAGCGGCGTCACAGACATATTGCCGCCCGGCTGCCTGAAATTATTCACCGGCGGCTTGACGGGCTGCTGATCGTTATTCATCATATTGCCGGCCTGATAGCCCCCTGACTGGTTGGGCATATATCCATTCTGGCCGTTTACCATATTTCCTATATTGTTTGTATCCTGCGATACCTCTTTGAGCAATTTTTCCATAAAATCGTCCATGATACAAACCTCCTTTGAAAATCTTATGTATATATTGTACTAAACATTTCTTTTGTTTTTTATATTTTTGTTACTTTTTACCATATATTAACATTTTGTTCACAATATGTTCATAAAATATTGGTAAGATATGTACAGTTAATAAATAAGGTTCTCATCGCAATGATAATTTTTTCATAATAGGCAGCGGATAAGGGATCTTCCTTTATCTGCTGCCACTCCTCTTTTATATGGCTTATACAAGAATGCAAGACTCGGCGCCTCGGTTTAATCCGAAGCGCCTTTTTCTGCATATTCCTTTATCTCCTCGTTAAGCGACATCATACGGGCATCCAGATCGGACACCATCTCCGCGCACTCATAGAGCTCTCTCTTGATATGCTCCGGAGCCTCGCCCTCGAATTTGTAATTAATCTTGTGCTCGAGACTCGCCCAAAAGTCCATCGCTACGGTGCGGATCTGTATTTCCACCTTCGTGTCCACCGCCCCGTCCGACAGATATATCGGCACCGTCACTATCATGTGATAGCTCTTGTAGCCGCTCTCCTTGGGATTTTTTATATAGTCCTTTATCGAGAGCACCCTGATATCATTTTGCCCCGCAATCATTTCGGCTATTCTGTAGATATCGGAGGTAAAGGAACAGATAACCCTTATCCCCGCTATATCGTTGACATACTTTACCATATTTTCAATGGTAGACTCATAGCCTCTTTTTTTGAGCTTTTTGACGATGCTCTCGGCCGTTTTGATCCTGGACTTGATATGCTCGATGGGGTTATACCTGTGAACGTGCTGAAACTCGTCGTTCAATATTCCCAGTTTTGTCCCTATCTCTTTGAGGGCGGAATTATAGAGAAGCGTGACCGTTTGCCAGCTGTCTACGCCCTCATTTATCCCTATCGCGTCCACAATGGAGACTACGCTGCTTTCTTTAGCGGCCTCCTCGGTCTCCTCTATTTCATATATATCGTCCATCTCACTTGATCCTATTGAAATTGATAAGACAGCCGTCAAGGATGATCTTTCTCTCGTCGTCGGTAAGGTTCCCCAGGGTCATTTCGAACCTTTCCAATGAACCGTTCTTAATGACGTAGGCCTCGATCTTCTCCTTCTTATTTTCAACAGCCTGCCTTATTCCAGGCAGATATATGTAGTCTGAATTCTCAAACGGAAGGTCTCCCGAAATAAGCAGGGGCAGCATACCCCAGTTTATAAGGTTACTTCTGTAGCGCTTTGTCGCGTATTCATTCGCTATATTGGCCCAGCCTCCGAGTACCTTCTGGCAGGAAGCGGCCTGCTCCCTGGCCGAACCGTCTCCCGGCTTCACCGCAAAGATAGTGGAGCCTATCCCTGTATTTACAGGGCTCATATCGCTGAATTTAGCTTTTATGGCCGTAACTACGCCCTTGAGCTCATCGTTTATATTCAGAAGTCCTTCAAAGACCTCCTCACCCTCTTCTCTGGCAAACTCGAAGCTCTGAACCATTTTCGCCCTTCCCACATAATCCGGATCCCGGCGCGAAAGCGCAAATTCAGCGAGCCTTAAGGGATTCGAACGATAGGAAGAGGTCTCTCCCGACGGGATGAGCTCGTCGGTGGTCGTTACAGTATCGTGTATCTCGGAGACGACCTTCAATATAAGATTGTCCGTAAGCTCGCACATTTTCGGCCAATCCTTGATATTCGGGCCCATCTTGAGCTCCTCTTCGGGATGGGCCTCGCCCTTGGAATCGTAGACTCTCTTTTCATAGATCGTCTTATCGAAGAAGTATTTATATTTTCCGAGCTTGATGTCGATATCCGTCGCGGGAGTCAGTATTCCCTTGTTTAACGCGGATGCCGCTATTGACCGCGCATCCATCAGGGCAACAGAGGACACCTGTCCCTCCTGAACCTTGGAGCCCTCCCTGTTGGGGAAGTTCCTCGTCGAGTGCCTTATAGAAAAGGCGTTATTCGCAGGGGTATCACCCGCTCCGAAGCAGGGGCCGCAGAACGCCGGCTTTAACACCGCTCCTGCCCCGACCAGCTTTTCGGCAGCGCCGTTTCTTATCAGCTCCATATATACGGGCATGGACGCAGGATATACACTTAAGGCGAATTCTCCGCTTCCGGTACTTCCTCCTTCAAGGATATCCGCCGCAGCAGTGATATTCTCAAAGCCGCCTCCTGCACAGCCCGCGATCACGCCCTGATCTGTCATCAATCTGCCGTTTTTTATCTTGGACTCCAGATCGAGGCTTACCCTGTCTCCAAAGGCCACCCTCGCGTTTTTCTCAACCTCGTGCATTATATCCTTGAGATTGTCGTTGACCTCCTCTATGGTATAAGCATTTGAGGGGTGGTAGGGCAGGGCTATCATCGGGCGTATCTTTGAAAGATCCACGTCCACCACATTGTCATAATATGCGATATCCCCGCTCTTGAGCTCCTTATAATCGGCCTCTCTTCCGTGGATGTCGTACCACTTCCTTATCTCGTCATCGGTCTCCCAGATCGATGAAAGACAGGTCGTTTCAGTGGTCATGACGTCGATCCCTATCCTGAAATCAGCGGAGAGCTTCTCTATTCCGGGGCCCACAAATTCCATGACCCTGTTCTTGACCGTTCCGTTTTTGAAAAGTGCGCCAATAAGGGCTATGGCAACGTCCTGGGGGCCTACTCCGTGAACCGGCTCTCCGTGAAGATATATCGCCACTACCTCGGGCATATCTATATCGTAGGTCTGGCTCAAAAGCTGCTTTACCAGCTCCGGGCCGCCCTCGCCCATGGCCATCGTACCCAGGGCGCCGTATCTCGTATGTGAATCCGATCCGAGTATCATCTTTCCGCCGCCGGCAAGCATCTCCCTGGCGTACTGATGGATGACCGCGAGGTTGGGCGGAACATAGGTTCCGCCATACTTTTTCGCAGCGCTTAAACCAAATACATGGTCGTCTTCATTTATTGTCCCTCCGACCGCACACAATGAATTGTGGCAGTTCGTCAGTACATAGGGCAGGGGAAACTTTTCCAGTCCTGAAGCCCTGGCTGTCTGGATTATCCCGACATAGGTAATATCGTGGGAGGTTATGCAGTCGAATTTGATTCTCAGCTTATCCATGGAATCCGCAGTATTATGAGACTTCAGTATTCCATAAGCTATTGTGCCGCGCTTTGCCTCCTCTGCAGATACCTCAGAGTGGTCGAGCCACTCTCTTCCTGCTTTTAAATAGGCCCCCTTACCTCTGACAGCGATCGCGTCAGTCATCGCTTCTCCTCCTGAAAGTGTTCTTTTTCTTAAGCTTTACTTTGTCCAGATGCCAAATATCATCTACATATTCCTGTATGGTCCTGTCGGATGAAAACTTGCCGGAAGCAGCCACATTTAAGATGGCCTTCCTCGCCCATCCGGCCTCGTCCTTATAAGCCTGCTCCACCTTCTCCTGCGCCTGCGCATAGGACCTGAAATCCTTTAAAATAAAGTAGGTGTCGGCCTTTGAGGTGCTCTGGGTATTGAGCAAGGAATTATAGAGATCCCTGAACAACTCCGGATCTTCCTTGGAATAGAAGCCGTTTATAAGCTGCATCAGGACATTGCGGACATCCTGGTCGCTGTTGAAGATATCCATCGGCGAATAGCCGCCGTTGTTCTCGTAGTTGATAACCTCGTCCGCCGAGAGCCCGAAGATGAACATATTGTCCTCGCCGACCTCCTGGGCCATCTCAACGTTTGCACCGTCCATAGTTCCTATGGTCAGGGCCCCGTTCAGCATGAACTTCATGTTTCCTGTACCGGAGGCCTCCTTGGAAGCCGTCGAGATCTGCTCGGAAACATCGGCAGCCGCAAAGATTATCTCAGCATTGGAGACTCTGTAATCCTCGATAAATACCACCTTGATCTTATTGTCGATGGAGCTGTCGTTGTTGATGACCTTGGCAACGGAGTTAATGAGCTTGATAGTAAGCTTAGCCGTCCTGTATCCCGCTGCCGCCTTCGCTCCGAAGATAAAGGTACGGGGAGTAAACTCCATATCGGGATGCTCTTTTATCTTATTATATAAGTACATAACGTGAAGGATATTTAAAAGCTGTCTCTTGTACTCATGCAGACGCTTTACCTGCACATCAAAGATCGAACGGGGGTTAACCTCTATACCGTTGTGTTTTAAGATATATTTTGCAAGACGCTCCTTGTTGCGGTACTTGATATTCATAAACTCGCTCTGGGCCTTCTTGTCGTCGGCATAGACCTCTATACCCTTTATCCTGGAAAGGTCGGTTATCCAGTCGGGACCTACATGGCTCGTTACCCAGTCCGCGAGGAGGGGATTGGCATGCAGCAGGAATCTTCTCTGCGTGATACCGTTAGTCTTGTTATTAAACTTTTCGGGCATCATCTCAAAGAAGTCCTTAAGCTCCTGCTTTTTAAGGATCTCGGTATGGAGCTGGGCAACTCCGTTTACTGAGAAGCCCGCGCATATAGCCAGGTAAGCCATACGGATCTGTCCGTCGTAGATGATGGCCATCTTGCGGATCTTGTCCTGGTCTCCGGGGTATCTGCGGGATATCTCCTCGCAGAAGCGCCTGTTGATCTCCTCGACTATCTGGTAAACACGGGGAAGGAGCCTTGAGAACAGCTCTATGGGCCATTTCTCCAGTGCCTCGCTCATTATCGTATGGTTTGTATATGCACAGGTCTTGGTGGTCACCGCCCATGCCTCGTCCCAGGTAAGGTTATGCTCGTCCATGAGTATCCTCATGAGCTCGGGTATCGCCACCGTAGGATGAGTGTCATTCAGCTGGAATACGTTCTTCTCGGCAAAGTTTCTTACGTCATCGTGCTTGCGCATATACTTCTCCACAGCTTCCTGAACAGAGGCGGAAATAAAGAAATACTGCTGCTTTAAACGAAGCTCCTTGCCTGCGTAGTGGTTATCGTTCGGATAGAGGACCTCCACTATATTTCTGGCCAGATTGTCCTGCTCTACAGCCTTCCTGTAATCTCCCTTGTCGAAGGAATCGAGCTGGAAACACTCTACGGGCTCTGCGTCCCAGATACGGAGGGTATTTACGATGCCGTTTCCGTAGCCGACTATGGGCATATCGTAGGGAACCGCCATAACGGACTGATAGCCGTCCTGGATAAAGTGATTGCGGCCAGTGGAATCGGTCTCGACCCTTACATAGCCTCCGAATTTTACTTCCTTCTTATATTCACGTCTCCTCAGCTCAAAGGGGTTGCCGTCCCGAAGCCAGTCATCGGGCACCTCCATCTGATAGCCATCCTTGATCTTCTGCTTGAACATTCCGTATTTATAGCGGATACCGCAGCCGTATGCGCTGTATCCCAGCGTTGCCAGGGAATCGAGGAAGCAGGCCGCAAGTCTTCCGAGACCTCCGTTGCCCAAAGCCGCGTCGGGCTCCTGATCCTCTACCACATTGATATCTATATCGAGCTCCTTCAGGGCCTTCTTTACGCCGTCGTACTCGCATAAATTTATGAGGTTATTGCCGAGGGCACGTCCCATCAGGAATTCCATGGACAGGTAATAGACCGTCTTGGGATCCTCCTTGTCGTAAGCCCTCTGCGTCTCCATCCATTTTTCGATAATGGAGTCCTTGACCGTGTAGCAGACAGCCTGAAAGATCTGCTGCTCATCAGCCTCCTTGATGGTCTTTCTGAAAAGCACCTTGATGTTGTCGCTCAGTTCTTTCTTGAACTTTTCCTTGTCGAATTGCTTGTTCTCCGCGAGCATCCGTTTTCCTCCTAAGTTTTATATATTTTTTTTAACGCCGAGAGTTACCTTCTCCCCGTTTATATCCCACTCTTTTACATATCCATCGGTGCTTCCGGTCACGATATCGTCAGCCATGGCCTCTCCGATGACGCTCTCCTTGTTCTTCTTCAGATAACCGGAAAGCCTGTCGTTGTCCTTTATGTAGATAAGGATCTTGTCCATCACCTCGAAGCCAGCTTCCTTACGCATGGTCTGAAGCTTGGAGACCAGCTCTCTTACAAAGCCCTCCTCGATAAGCTCCTCCGAAAGATTTGTGTCGATGACTACGGTTATCCCGCCGTAGGACTGCTCCACAAAGCCCTCCTTGTTGCTTACTTCTATAAGAAGATCCTCTTTTGATAATACAACCTCGTTTCCATCGATGTCAAACTTCACCGGCTCGCCGGAATTCAGCGCATCCATCGTGGAATTTCCGTCCAGGGAAGCCAGATGCTCCTTTATGCCTCCGATGAGTTTTCCATACTTGGGTCCTACCGTCTTAAGCTGGGGCTTGAAGGTATAGGTCGTGAACTCGCGCACATCGTCGGTAAACTCTATTCTCTTGACGTTGAGCTCCTGCGCGATTATATCCCTGTAAAAATCCGGAACCTCGGCTGCACGCACATACATGGCCGGCAGGGGCTGACGGTTCTTGATATTGCAGGCATTTCTTGCCGCACGTCCCAGCTGGACGATATCCATGACCTCCTTCATCTCCCGCTCGAGAGTCTCGTCGTGGAAGCGCTCGTCGGGAACCGGATAATCCGTCAGGTGAATTGACTCAGGAGCGTCCTTGTCGATCGAGCATACGAGATTTAAGTATATCTGCTCCGTCATAAAGGGTATCATCGGGGCAGCGGCCTTGGAGATGGTCACAAGCGCGGTATAGAGCGTCATGTAAGCGTTTATCTTATCCTGCTCCATGCCCTTTGCCTAGAATCTCTTTCTACAAAGACGCACGTACCAGTTACTCATCTCGTCCACAAAATCCTGCAGGCACTTGGCGGCCTCGGTTATCCTGTAGCTGTCGAGGTACTCGTCCGTCTGCTTTACCGTGGTCCCGAGCCTGGAGAGCAGCCACTTATCCATTGTCGATACGGAAGCTGCGTCGAGAGTATATTTTGAAGCGTCGAAATTGTCTATATTCGCATAGAGCACATAGAAAGCGTAGGTATTCCATAGGGTTCCCATAAACTTTCTCTGTCCCTCGATGACCGCCTTGTCGTGGAAACGGTTCGGAAGCCAGGGCGCCGAGTTGATGTAAAAATACCACCTTATGGCATCCGCTCCGAACTTCTCAAGAGCATCGAAGGGATCTACCGCGTTGCCCTTGGATTTACTCATCTTCTGCCCGTTTTCATCCTGAACAAGCCCCAGAACTATTACGTTTTCATAGCAGGGAGAATTGAACAGCAGCGTAGACTCGGCAAGCAGTGAGTAAAACCAGCCTCTGGTCTGGTCTACGGCCTCCGAAATAAAGGAAGCGGGGTACTGCCTGTCAAAGAGCTCCTTATTTTCAAAGGGGTAGTGGTGCTGCGCGAAGGGCATTGCCCCGGAGTCAAACCAGCAGTCGATGACCTCCGGTACGCGCTTCATCTCTCCACCGCACTTCGCACACTTTATAGTTATCTTGTCGATATAGGGCCTGTGCAGCTCTACGGTCTTTGCCTCCTCGTTGCCGGAAAGCTTAAAGAGCTCCTCCCGCGAGCCGATGGAGATCCTCTCTCGGCAATCGGGACATTCCCAGATATTTAAGGGTGTTCCCCAATATCTGTTACGGGAGATGGCCCAGTCCTGGATATTCCTTAACCACTCGCCGAAACGCCCGGTACCTATCGTAGCGGGTATCCAGTTGATCTTGTCGTTATTTTTTATTAGGTCTTCCCGGACCTCTGTCATCTTTATGAACCAGGATTCCCTGGCGTAATAAATGAGCGGAGTATCGCATCTCCAGCAGTAAGGGTAGTCGTGCTCGAATTTGGGCGCTGAGAAAAGCTGGCCCCTCTTGTCCAGGTCCTTTAAGACCTCGGGATCGGCATCCTTTACGAATTTGCCAGCAAAGGGCGTTTCCTCCGTCATCTCACCCTTGTCATTTACAAACTGTACGAGGGGCATATCGTACTTCCGTCCGACCCTCGCATCGTCTTCACCGAAGGCCGGCGCCTGATGAACTACTCCGGTACCGTCTTCCATGGTTACATAGCCATCGCATACGACATAGAAGGCCTTTTTCTTCTGCTTTTCGGCCTCTGCCGCGGCGCATTCGAAAAGCGGCTCGTACTCCTTGTATTCCAGCTCGGAGCCCTTGTACTCCTCGAGGATCTCATAGGGCGCGCTGGGCTGGTCCCCTCCGAGTACCTTCTCTGCGAGCGCCTTTGCAAGGTAATAGGTAAAGCCGTCGGCAGTTTTTACCTTAACATATGTCTCCTCGGGATTTACGCACAGTGCCACGTTCGAGGGAAGTGTCCAGGGCGTGGTCGTCCATGCGAGGATATAGGCATCCTCATCCTTTACCTTGAATTTGGCTATAGCCGAACGCTCCTTTACAGCCCTGTATCCCTGGGCGACCTCATGCGAGGAGAGCGGCGTACCGCAGCGGGGGCAGTAGGGAACGATCTTGAAGCCCTTGTATAAGAGGTTCTTATCCCAGATCTGCTTTAAGGCCCACCATTCCGACTCGATATAGTCGTCCTCATAGGTTACGTAGGGGTGGTCCATATCCGCCCAGAAGCCTACGGTGTCCGAGAAGTCCTCCCACATGCCCTTGTACTTCCAAACGGATTCCTTACATTTTTTAATAAAGGGCTCGAGACCATATTTCTCTATCTGCTCCTTGCCGTCGAGTCCGAGCTCCTTCTCCACCTCCAGCTCCACCGGAAGGCCGTGGGTATCCCAGCCCGCCTTTCTGGGGACATAGTAGCCCTTCATTGTGCGGTATCTGGGTATCATATCCTTTATCACACGGGTTAATACGTGACCTATATGCGGCTTGCCGTTTGCCGTCGGCGGGCCGTCGTAAAACGTATAGGTTTTCCCGTCCTTTCTGTGTTCCATGGACTTGTTGAAAATATCATTGTCCTTCCAGAACTTTTCAATCTCCTTTTCCCTGCCGACAAAGTTCATGTCGGTATTGACCTTCTGGTACATTAAATTACTCCTCCTTTATACTCCCTGTGCTGTTCTCGTAGGCACGGGCTTTGTACGCATGATCTCCCGGTTTTCAGACAGGCATACACGGCGATTCTACCCAATATATATATGGTTTGTCAATGATAATACTTATTGTTATAATAATTAGCGTATCTCCTTTTGGGGGCTACTATAATAATAAAAATGCAGACAAATTTGCGGGGAATTCAAAATGGACAGACAAAATCTAACTTTACTGACTGATCTTTATGAGCTTACGATGATGCAGGGCTACTTCAAAAATGAGAATGCCAATGCGACCGTTATCTTCGATATGTTCTACCGGACAAATCCACTGGATTCCGGCTACTCGATAATGGCCGGCCTGGAGCAGGTCATCCAGTATATCAAGGAGCTGCACTTCAGCGACGAGGATGTCAGCTACCTTCGCTCACTCAATATATTTGATGAAGACTTTCTTGAATATCTGCACGATTTCAAATTTACGGGCTCCATATGGTCCATCCCTGAGGGCTCGGTGATCTTTCCGAGGGAGCCGCTGGTCAAGGTCATCGCTCCCATCATGCAGGCTCAGCTCGTAGAGACTGCCATCCTGAATATTATCAACCACCAGAGCCTTATCGCGACCAAGACCTCGCGGGTCTGCTATGCGGCCAAGGGCGACGGGATAATGGAATTCGGATTGAGGCGCGCCCAGGGACCCGATGCCGGAGTTTACGGCGCAAGGGCTGCCATGATAGGAGGCTGTATCGGCACCTCCAACGTGCTTACCGGCCAGCTCTTCGATGTGCCGGTCAAGGGAACGAACGCGCATTCATGGGTAATGAGCTTCCCTGACGAGCTCACGGCCTTCAGAAAGTATGCCGAGATATATCCCCACGCCTGCATACTTATCTGTGACACCTACGATACGTTAAAGAGCGGAGTCCCGAATGCCATCCAGGTCTTCCGCGAGATGCGCGACAGGGGGATCCACTCCAATTTCTACGGCATACGTATAGATTCCGGGGATCTAGCCTACCTTTCCAAAAAGGCCAGAAAGATGCTGGACGAGGCAGGCTTCACCGATGCCATTATCTCGGCTTCTAACGATCTGGACGAATTCCTGATAGACTCCCTCAAGACCCAGGGAGCAGCGATAAACAGCTGGGGTGTAGGCACGAACCTCATTACCTCCAAGGACTGGCCGGCCTTCGGCGGCGTATATAAGCTGGCGGCGATCAAGGATCCCTCTACGGGCGAATTCATTCCCAAGATAAAGCTTTCCGAGAATACCGAAAAAGTCACAAATCCCGGAAACAAGAAGATATACAGGGTATATGAAAAGGAGAGCGGCAAGGTAAAGGCCGAGCTCATCTGCCTCGAGAATGAGACCTTCTCTGAGGACGAGGATCTGCTTCTCTTCGACCCCCTGGAGCCCTGGAAGAAGACCCGGCTTCATCCCGGAGAGTTTACTCTCCGCGAGATCATGGTTCCTGTATTTAAAGACGGAGAGTGCGTATATACCTCCCCTACGGTCATGGAGATCCGCGATTACTGCGCAAAGGAGCTGGACACACTTTGGGACGAGACCCGTCGTCTGGTCAATCCTCATAACATCTACGTGGATCTCTCCCAGAAGCTATATAATATGAAGATATCGCTTCTGGACCAGATGTCAGAGAAGGAAGGCTGATTGGATCCGAACAGCCAGGGCTAATCCTCCAGAAGCAGCTTCATGGATTCGAGGATGCGCTGGGAAGCCTCTATCGGGTCCTCGGACTCGGACGGCAGGCTGTATATGAAGGAGGGCTTGCCGGAGGCCTGAAAACGCAGGTTTTCCCCTATTTCTCCCAGCACGTCGCCTATGTGCATCGGATTTAAGACCGCCTTCGGAAAGATCGCGAACACTATTTCATTGCCCTTGGAGCTGAGGGTCTCGACAAAGACCTCGTGCGCCCTTCCTCTGAGCAGGGCTATCCGGATAAGATTTTGAACACATGCGGGGGGCTTGCCGAATCTGTCGGTAAGCTCCTCTTCCATATCCTCGGCCTCGGCTGTATTTTCGACGCCGGCTATCCTCTTATAGAGATCCAGCTTCGTGTTTTCGCTGCCCACATAGGAATTCGGAATATAGGCATCGGTATTTATATCTATGGTAGTGGTAAATTCGATCTCGGGCTTTTCTCCCTTCTCCTCCTTTACCGCTGTATTTAGCATCTTGCAGTATAAGTCGTAGCCGACGGCGTCTATATGTCCGTGCTGCTCTGCCCCGAGAAGGTTGCCGGCCCCCCTTATCTCCAGGTCCTTCATGGCAATTTTGAACCCGCTGCCCAGGTCGGTGAACTCCCTTATGGCATTCAGCCTCTTTTCCGCGGTCTCCCTCAGCAGCTTGTCACGATTGTACATCAAAAAAGCATAGGCCGTGCGATTCGACCTTCCTACCCTTCCCCGGAGCTGATAGAGCTGCGAAAGGCCCATCTGGTCGGAATTGTGGATTATCATCGTATTTACGTTGGGGATATCCATGCCGGTCTCTATAATGGTCGTAGACACCAAAACGTCGATGCTGCCCTCGATAAAGTCGCTCATAATATCCTCAAGCTGCCTCTCCGGCATCTGCCCGTGAGCATATTCTATCCGGGCCTTAGGGATAGCCGCCCTTAAGGTATCGACCACGTCGGTTATGTCGTTGACCCTGTTATATACGTAGTAGACCTGACCTCCCCGGCCGATCTCCCTGTTTACTGCCTCTCTTACGATCTCTATGCTGTATTCCATAATAAAGGTCTGTATCGGGAGCCTGTCCAAGGGAGCCTCCTCGAGGACGCTCATATCCCTTATCCCCACCAGGCTCATGTGCAGGGTCCGGGGAATCGGGGTCGCTGTAAGGGCGAGCACGTCTATATTCTTCCTGAGCTCCTTTATCTTTTCCTTGTGCGCCACTCCGAAGCGCTGCTCCTCATCTATTACGAGGAGGCCCAGGTCTTTGAAGCCTATGTCCTTCGACAGGAGCCGGTGCGTCCCTATGACTATGTCTACCTGTCCCTTTTTAAGGTCGGCTATGGTCTGCTTCTGCTCCTTGGCCGAGCGGAAACGGCACAAGAGATCCACCCTCACCGGGTAATTTTTCATCCTGTCGTGGAAGGTGTTGTAGTGCTGCTTGGCGAGGATCGTAGTAGGCACCAGAACTGCCACCTGCTTTCCGTCCTGCACTGCCTTGAAGGCGGCGCGTATCGCAACCTCGGTCTTTCCGAAGCCCACGTCTCCGCAGATGAGCCTGTCCATTATCTTGTCGCTTTCCATATCGCTTTTGACCGCTTCTATGGCGTGGATCTGATCGTCGGTCTCTTCAAAGGGGAAGAGCTCTTCAAATTCCTTCTGCCACACGGTATCCGGCCCGAAATGGAAGCCCACGGCGTGGGAGCGCAGTGCATAGAGCTCCACGAGCCCTCTGGCCATGCCCTGTACGGCCTGCCTTACCCTCTGCCTTGTCCTTCCCCACTCCTTGCCTCCGATCTTATTTATCTTCGGCTTTCTTTCCGTATCGGACGCAGCGTATTTTTGCAGGGCATTGAGGTTGGAGGCCCCGACGTAGATATGCGCATTATTCTGGTAGCTTATGCCGAGGTAGTCCCTCGTCACCCCGTCGAGCTCTATATGCTCTATACCGGTATAGACTCCTATACCGTAGTCCTCATGGACTACAAAGTCCCCGACATTTAAATCGGAAAAGTTCGAGATCTTCTCCCCCGTATATTCCCTGACCCGGCGGCGCTTTCTCTTTACCGCGCCGAAGATATCCGTCTCGCTTATTACCGCGAATTTGAGCGTGGGATATTCAAAGCCCTTAAGCTTATTCCCATAGACTATCATTATTTCCTGGCTCTTGGGGACCCTGTCATAGTCCTCGGTGTAAAAGCAGGTTATCCCGTCATTATTCAGATCGTCCGCCAGACGCCGCGCCCTGGTATGCGACGCGGACAAAATGATCACCGCATATTCATTTTTCCTGTAGCGCTTAAGCTCCGTCTCAAGTGCCCCGAAGCTTCCGTTATAGGATCCGATCTGGCGCGCATCTATATTCATGGAGCCCACGGGCTTATAGAGCGTCTGGCTTAAGGGTATCTCTGCAAAGGTCAGAACCTTAAAGCCCTCCAGCTTTTTAAAGGTATCCCCGGCGGAGAAGAGCAGCTCCGTCTGTCCGGGCAGAATATATCCCCCCTCGGCTCTGGAGTGCATACTGTCAGCAAATTCAGCCTGCGCATTGACAGCCCGCTCCGCAAGCCTGGCGGGATCAGCAAGCAGGATCACCGTGTTTTCAAGAGCAAAAAAATCCAGGAAGGAATACAGTTCGTCATAGAAATAGCCCAGATAGGAGCCAAGTCTCGAGTTATCCTTAAAGGTCTCCACATCCTCCAGGAACTCATTGACCGCGCTCTTTAAGCGGGCGCTCTCCTCGGTCTTCATGTCCTTTCTTAAAGAAGCATATCTTTCCTCGAATTCTTCGCGTATTTTTTTAAGTCCCTTTTCTATCTGAAGCGGGGCCGTCAGATATTCCTCCATGGGAAAGATGCTGACCTTCTCCAGCACATCTCCGGAGCGCTGGCTCCCCGCGTCAAAATACTTTATGGAATCCACATCATTGCCGAAGAGCTCTATCCTCACCGGATTTTCGTATGTCACTGGAAAGACGTCGATTATTCCGCCCCTTACCGCAAATTCACCCGATACTGTTACCTCGTCGGTCTTTTTGTAGCCGATCGCCCCCAGCTTTTTCGAAAGCTCCAGGGTATCGATCTCCGAAGACCCGTCTATGTTGACAACATTTTTTCTCAGTACGACGATATCCGGGCGCTTCTCCATGAGCGCGTCTATGGTCGTGACTATGGTCAGCTTCTCAGAGCCCAGCATGGCACGGAAGCACTCCTGCCGCTGTGCGGACAAAAGATTTCCGTTGAGGTCCGACTGATAAAAGATAAGGTCCTTCGGGGGAAAATAGACCGCGTCCCGGTTAAAGACCCGTATATCCGCCAAAAGCTCCTGCGCTGCCTTTTCGTCTACAGTCACGATGAGCTTTACGCTCACATCTTCAAACACCGAATACATAAGGTGTGCCTGAGCCGCTTCAGACACACCCGTGATATCCGATATTCCCAGTTTTGCAAGGCCTTCCGCCTCCCTTGTAATTTCTACGACCGGTTCGGTAAATGCTTTCATATGCTCGATCCAAAAACCATCCTGTCTATAATTTATCCTGTTTAAAGGGCTCAACGAATCTAATTGAACTTGTTCATCGCCCTGTCAGGGCCGTCCTTTATAATGCTTAATACGGCGTCGGCCGCCTCCTCCCGGATCTCCTTCAGCCTTTCGGCATCCTCCTTCGGAAAAGCGCCCAGCACCCAGTCCGCCAGGTCCCAGGCAGGCGGTTTGGCCCCTACCCCTATCTTTAGGCGCATAAATTCCTGGGTCCCGAGATGGGCGATGATATTTTTCAGGCCGTTATGCCCTCCGGCACTGCCCGACTTCCTTATCCTTATCCTTCCGAAATCCATATCCACATCGTCGGATATGACAAGGAGCTGCGTCGGGATGTCTATTTTATAAAAGCGCACCAGCTCCCCCACGCTCTCCCCGCTTAAATTCATAAAGGTCTGCGGCTTTGCCAGCATAAGCTTCGTGCCCTCGTACACCGCAGTCCCGCAAAAGGCCCTGTGCTTTTCGAAATCCAGGGGAGCATTGAGCCTGGCGCTGAGCACGTCAATCACCGAAAAACCGATATTATGACGGCTTCCGTCATATTTGTTACCGGGATTACCCAGCCCTGCTACTATAAACATCCGCTTCCTCCGCAAAATATTCTGATCCGGTACCCGCCGGTCCTGTAACTCAGCCTCAAAACACTGACAAGAGCCCCATCGTTTTAGCGGTGAGGCTCTTCATTATAACACATTTTTATATGGGGTTGTCGCTTTAGATGATGAATTCATCTATGGCGGCAACCCCCATAATAATTTCGCTTACTATATAAACTGCTACGATTTCTACATTATATATCTGTCACCCTCGGCAACGACTACCTGTACGCCGTTTTCACCCTTGTAATAGGCGTTGGCCCGTATCGTGCCCCTGCTCTCCACTATGCAGTTCTCCAGGTGAGCATTGTCGCCAATATATACATCATTTAAGATCACACAATTCTTGATATAACAGTTATTTCCCACGAATACCTTCCTGAACAGCACCGAATCCTCTACCGCACCGTTGATGATACAGCCGGAGGAGATAAGGCTGTTGGATACGTGCGTCCCAACATTAAACTTTGCGGGAGGAAGGTCCTCGACCTTGGAATATACATCGGGATAAGTCCTGAAGAAATAGTCCCTGACCTCGGGCTTTAAGAAGGCCATATTTACCTTGAAGTAATCCTCAACAGTAGAGATATTTCCCCAGTAATCCTTGAGCTTATAGCCGTAGATCTTCTTGAGGCCCTTATAGCGGATGATGATGTCCCTTACGAAATCGTAGCGCTCCTCCTCCGCTGCCTTTTCAATTAGCTCGATGAGCTGGCGTCTCCTGATGATATAAATACCGCAGGAAACAGTATTGGTGCTGGCAACTACGGGCTTCTCCTCGAAGTCCTCTATGAGGGACTCCTCATTCATCTTTATAACTCCAAAGCGCTCTACATTCGCGCCCTCTCCCATATCCTTGCAGACTACGGTTATATCGGCCTTTTTGTCGATATGGTATTCGATGACCTTGTTGTAATCCAGCTTATAGATGCCGTCGCCGGAGGCTATTACAACATAGGGCTCATGGCTGTTCTTTAAATATGAAAGATTCTGGTAAATAGAATCCGCAGTACCTCTGTACCAGGAGTTGTTTTCAGTGGTCACCGTAGGGGTAAATACGTAGAGACCTCCCTGTTTACGTCCAAAGTCCCACCATTTTGAAGAGCTTAGGTGCTCATTTAAGGACCTGGAATTATACTGGGTAAATACCGCCACCTGCTGTATATGGGAATTCGTCATATTACTTAAGGCGAAATCTATGCTTCTGTATGCACCCGCAATAGGCATGGCGGCCACGGCTCTTTTGCGGGTGAGCTCCTTCATTCTGTGGTTGTTACCGCCTGCCAAAATGATTCCTATAGCTCTCATGCCCTGTCACCACCCTTTATTATAGATTTTCCCGAAGGAATGATATTGTCGGTAAATTCATTCTCCTTGAACTCACCGGATAATACTGTATTCTTTCCTATGCTGAGATTTGAAGGAATAATGGATTTTTCCGCGATAGTAACGAGCCCGTGGTTGTATATGCCCGGGAACTCCTCGTTTTCCACCTCTTCCCCTTCTCCGGTCTTGACCCTGTCGCCTATCTTGGCTTCCTCGGCGACTATGGTCTTCTCTATATTGCAGTGGTTTCCTATAGTAACGTCATTCATGATGATGGAGTCGTGTACTACTGTCCCCTCTCCGATAACTACGTCGCAGCCGATGACCGAATTATAAACTCTGCCATAGATCGTGGAGCCAGAGCCGATTATACTCTTCTCAACTACCGAGCCGGCCGAAAGATACTGCGGCGGAAGGGTAACACTCTTGGTATATATCCTCCAGTATTCTTCATACAGATTGAACTCCGGAATGATGTCGATAAGCTCCATATGTGCTTCCCAATAGGAATTGAGGGTTCCGACGTCCTTCCAGTAGCCGTTGTACTCAAAGGCGAAGAGCCTCTCTCCCTTTTCATGACAATAGGGAATGACATGCTTACCGAAATCCAGGTTGGGCTGCTCTTCCTGGGCAATGAGGGCTTCCTTCAGGCTCTTCCAGGTGAAGATATATATACCCATGGAGGCCAGGTTGCTCCTGGGCTTCTCGGGCTTTTCCTCGAAATCTACTATTTTCTTGTTTTCATCGGTGATAACTATTCCGAAACGCTTTGCCTCTTCGATAGGTACCGGCATCGCGGCTATGGTGACGTCAGCATTGCACTGCTTGTGGAAATCGAGCATTACCTCGTAATCCATCTTATATATATGATCTCCCGAAAGGATAAGAACGTACTCGGGATTGTAGCTTTCCATGTACTCTATGTTCTGGTATATGGCATTGGCCGTTCCTGTATACCACTCACTGTGTACATTTCTTTCAAAGGGCGGCAGAACACGGACTCCTCCGATATTTCTGTCCAGATCCCAGGGAGTACCAATACCGATATGGTTATTGAGCTTCAGCGGTTGATATTGTGTCAATACACCAACGGTGTCGATACCCGAATTAATACAGTTGCTAAGAGGGAAATCAATTATCCTGTATTTTCCCCCAAAAGGGACGGCTGGTTTTGCCATGTGTGTGGTAAGAACACCAAGTCTGCTTCCTTGCCCTCCTGCAAGAAGCATGGCTATCATCTCTTTTTTTACTACCATTCGCTTCACCTCTCCTGTTTATTTGTAACGATCAACTATAAAAATAGAATAGTGTATACATTATAGCACCTATTGTACTTTTTGTGAATATCTTTAGAAATTTTTGATTATATAACTCATTCTTTTGTTCATAATGCACAAGATTTTATACAATATATTGAATTATATCCTTGAACGCATCATATATTTTGATATTTCATAGCTAATTTTTGACTCATTCTGTATATACATTTATAATAACGGTTATGGACAAATTAAATTTTAACGATAAAAAACACATTCATTTTATCGGTATCGGCGGTATCAGTATGAGCGGACTGGCAGAGCTCATGCTGAAAAACGGCTTTACGGTGTCAGGCTCGGACTCCGGTCAGAGTTCCATAACCGAAAACCTGAGCAGTCTGGGAGCAAGGATCTTTTATCCCCAGGCTGCCGGAAATATCACAGACGATGTGGATATGGCAGTCTATACCGCAGCTATCCACGAGGACAATCCGGAGCTGATGGAGGTTAGGAGGCGCTCCATCCCCGCGTATACACGGGCGGATTTTCTCGGTGCGGTAATGATGAACTATTCAAATTCCATCGCCATCGCCGGAACCCATGGCAAAACCACCACGACCGGCATGATCTCCGAAATAATGCTGAATACCGATGTCGATCCCACCATATCCATCGGCGGGATACTGCCCTCGATCCACGGAAATTTCCGCTGCGGCTCCAACGATATTTTTATTACCGAGGCCTGCGAGTACACCAATTCATTTTTAAGTCTCGTGCCTGGAACAGGCATCATCTTAAATATCGACGCGGACCATCTGGATTTTTTCAAGGACCTTGAGGACATCCGCAATTCCTTCAGGAAATTTGCGGGGCTTATCCCGGCGGACGGAAATCTCATAATCAACTCTGAGATACCGCAGCTTGAGGAATTTACTGAAGGCCTTGAGTGCCGTATTTTTACCTATGGGACCGCTCCCGGAGCAGACTTTTATCCCGAAAATATCAGATGTGACGAAAATGCCCACGCCGAATTTGACCTATGCGACAGGGACGGGAAGGTCATCACGCATATAAAGCTTTCGGTACCCGGACTTCATAACATAGGAAATTCCATCGCCGCTTTTATCGCAGCCAGGCAGGCGGGCGTGGAGCCGGACAGGATAGCGGAGGCCCTGAGGGGCTTCGGCGGGACCAAAAGGCGGTTTGAAAACAAAGGCAGCTTTGACGGGGTACAGGTCATAGATGACTACGCCCACCATCCCACGGAGATCCGGGCGACCCTTACAACGGCGCAGAAAACTCCCCACAAGACCCTGTGGTGCCTGTTTCAGCCCCACACCTATTCCCGGACAAAGGCTCTTTTAAAGGAGCTGGCGGGGGCTCTTTCTCTGGCTGACAAGGTAGTCCTGGCCGATATATTTGCCGCGAGGGAGACCGATGACCTCGGTGTCAGCTCCGGACTCCTTGCCGAAGAGATAAAAAAGCTGGGGACAGAGGCATATTATTTACCCTCATTTGAAGAAATTGAAAAATTTTTACGGGAAAATTGTATGCACGGCGATCTGTTAATAACCATGGGCGCCGGAGACGTCTATAAAATCGGAGACGCCCTGCTTAAATAATAATTATCCACAATATCCACAATTTTTAAATTTTTTTACGGGTTTAAAAATTGTGGATTTTTTTATACGGATTTTCCAAAAATTTAATTGTTTATCCACACAATCCACCTTATCCACCTTATGCGAAAAACCGCTATTTATCGGGGTTTGCGCGCCTCCGGCGGATTGATTTAGATTTTCTTTATGCTATAATCTCTGACGGGAAAAGAAATTATATTAAGCGAGATAAATAATTTCGTTTACTTTAAAAGGGCAGGCGATACCGTCTGACCGAGTGGTGAAGGTTTGGGAAAAGGTGGATAACGAGATAAAGCTTAACGGCCCGGAGAACAGTCTGACTTCCGTGCCGAATATTTTTATCGACAATTATATGTCCGCGGCAAACGAGGCACAGCTTAAGGTCTATCTGTACCTTCTGCGCTGTGTGTCTCACTGCGGATTCAGCATAAATAAGGCTGCAGAAGCCCTGAATTATTCCGAAAGGGATATAGTGCGCGCTCTGGACTACTGGCACCATCAGGGGCTTTTGTCCCTGGACTATGCAAATGGCGTGCTCTGCTCTGTGTCTATGCGTGCTCCCTCGGACAGCTCATATTCAGTCCAGGCTCCCTCGGAGCAGGGATATTTTCCGGTGCATACCACTACGGATTATATGGTACACAGGAGCCCTGCCGGGCTTGCTATGGCGTCGCCCGCTCCGGCTCCCTCCATGCCTGAAAATACCCAGGCTGCGCCCGTAAAGCCCGCAAAGGAAGTCATCAATGCCGTTCCCGCTGCCAAATTCTATTCGAAGGACCAGCTGGATAAATTCAACAGTCAGGAGGATATCAAGGAGCTCCTCTTCATTACAAAGGAATACTTCGGCCGTCCCCTGACCATGCCGGAAACAAATTCTGTTCTTTATATATATGATACTTTAAAATTTCCGCCGGCTCTTATCGAGTACCTCATAGAGTACTGTGTCGACAAGGGCCACAGAAGCATGAAATACATCGAAAAGGTCGCCATCTCCTGGCATGAGGACGGTGTACGGGATGTTTCTGCCGCCAAAATAAGGACAGCCTCCTTTGCGGACGCTGACCAGGAGGCGGTCAGAAGGGCCTTCGGCATCAGCAATCGTGTCCTGGGCCAGGAGGAGCTGCGCTACGTCAGGAAGTGGAAAAATGAGCTGGGCTTCGATATGGAGCTCATCCTCTTAGCCGCCGACAGATGTCTGATCACCACCGGAAACGCGAGCTTTAAATATGTAGACAAGACCCTTGAAAACTGGAAAAAGCTGGATATCCAGACTCCCGAGGACGTTGCCCTGGCCGACAAGGTTCACCGAAGCAGCAGGAAAAACACTGCCTCTACAAATACGAATTCACCGCCTCCGGGCGATCAATTCCGCAATTACAGTGAACGCAACTACGACTACACAGCTCTTGAAAAAGAATTCGCAAAGAACTAGAGGTATGGACAGATGACACTTACAAACTCTATGTATGACGACATAATGCATGAATACGAGCTTATACGTTATAATAACGATATGGTCCATCGCAGCCGTACTGTGGAGGTGGAAGAAAGGATCCCGGAGTTTCGAGAGATCTCCGATAAGATCATCACTCTGGCCTTTACCTCCGCAAAGGACTATATCCGCGGTAACGACAGCTCCTTTAACGGGATAGGCAATAAGATCTCGGAGCTTTCCAAAAAGAAGCGCAGGCTCCTTTCCGAGAACGGCTTCCCCGAGGACTATCTCTCGCCCATATATAAGTGTCCCGATTGTCACGATACCGGCTACGTGGACAATAAGCGCTGCCACTGCCTGAACAGCCGTCTCGCCTACTCGCGCTACAGACAGGCCGGCATACAACAGGTTTTGGCCAGCGAGAATTTTTCCACCTTCGATTTCGGTAGCTATTCACCGGAGGTCGTAGGGGAGATGCACAAGGTCTACGACGATGCTAAGCAGTATATCGCGAACTTTGGAAAGAGCTTTAAAAATTTGCTCTTCCTCGGCTCTGTGGGAAGCGGAAAGACCTTCATGACAAACTGTATCGTCAAGGAGCTTTTGGACAGAGGGCATTTTTGCCTTTATTTCTCCGCTTTCAGCCTATTCGACACGCTTTCCGACTATATCTTCGGAAACAAGAGCAAGGATGAAAAAACCGAGCTGCAGCAAGATCTTTATTCCTGTGATCTGCTCGTTATAGATGATTTGGGAACAGAAGTAACAAATAGCTTTGTTCGTTCACAATTTTTTGCTATACTTAATGAGAGGGCTATCAGAAAAAAGCCGACTATTATCTCCAGCAATCTTTCATTGGAGAAGATTCAGACAGATTACTCCGAGCGTTCATTTTCAAGGCTCCTTAGCAGCTCGGATCTCTACCGTTTTAACAGCGCAGATATCAGACTCAGAAAGAGGGACTAGCCTATGTCAATTCATGCCGGAAAACGTAAACTCGAAACCATACCCGTAGGAAGCCTCGGCGTAATACCCCTGACCGGCTGTGAAAAGCTGGCCGGAATGGTCGATAAGTACCTGATAAACTGGCGTACAGAGAGAGAGCACGAGCACAAGAACACTCTGGCGTTTTCTGGGTATCAGCGTGACTCTTATCTCATAAGCACAAAAATATCCCGCTTCGGCTCAGGAGAGGGCAAGGGGAGCATAAACGAATCCATCAGGGGCATGGACCTCTTCCTTTTGGTGGACATCTGCAATTACAGCGTTCCCTACAGGCTCTGCGGCCGTGAAAACAGGATGTCTCCCGACGACCACTATCAGAATCTCAAGAGGATAATTTCCGCAGTTGGCGGAAAGGCCCGCCGGATCTCGGTCATAATGCCCTTTCTCTATGAGGGCAGGCAGCATAAGAGAAATTCCAGGGAGTCTCTGGACTGCGCTATAGCTCTTCAGGAGCTGGTTCAGATGGGTGTCGACAATATAATCACCTTCGATGCCCACGACGCAAGGGTTCAGAACGCAATTCCACTCCACGGTTTTGAGACAGTGCAGCCCGCATACCAGTTTATCAAGGGACTTTTATATAATGTAAAGGATCTCTCCATCGATTCTTCTCACATGATGGTCGTCAGCCCCGACGAGGGCGGAATGAGCCGCGCCATCTATATTGCAAACGTACTCGGACTGGATATGGGTATGTTCTATAAAAGAAGGGATTATACCACCATCGTAAACGGAAAGAATCCCATAGTCGCCCATGAGTTCCTCGGTTCATCCGTCGAGGGCAAGGATATTCTCGTAATTGACGATATGATCTCCTCCGGCGACAGCGTCATAGAGGTTGCTCAGGAATTAAAGCGGCGTAAGGCCAACAGGATCTTCATCATGGCGACCTTCGGGCTTTTCACCCAGGGTCTCGAGCGTTTCGACAAGGCCTTCGAGGAGGGGCTTATCTACCGCATCCTGACTACCAACTGTATCTATCAGCCTCCGGAGCTGTTGGAGCGGGATTACTATATCTCCTGCGATCTGAGTAAATATATAGCATTCATCATAGACACCCTCAATCATGATTCCTCTATAAGCGACCTCTTAAATCCTAACAACAGGATACAGTCCCTTGTTGCGCGCTATAAAAACGGAGAGGTTTAAAACACGGCTGCATGATCTGTGATCATTATCAGTCGATGTTGTGAAGCACATAGGATACGAAGTCGTTGCCGCTGGATTCAAACAATTCAGCGGCTCTTTCTATATCCATTTTTTCCGTCGTACTGCCGTCCATTATTATTACGTTATCCGCATCATAGCCTGTGATCAAAACGGCCTTGGACTGATAGGACGCCAGCAGAGGTGCATCCTTACTTATATAATAGAGCGCTGAGCTCAGCGGACACCCGGAGAGCGAAAGAACGTTGCCGTCTATATTGTCATTTAGGATCTCAAGCGCAGTCTTTCCCCTGTCCATAAATTTCTCTGTATCCATGGATACACCCGTATGGAGGAGTACCGCATTTAATATCTGGGCTAGAAGAGCGTTGTCCTCCAAAGAGATATCGTCTATTACGGCCGACGTACCCCTTCCCTTTCTCCATATGTATTCGTCATTTTCATCTACCGCTACTCCGGACTGATCGTTGGCCTCGTTTATAGCATCCACCGGGTCGTTATAGACCCCTGACAGCTGTCCCTTTGCAAAGGTATAAAATCTGGGTATCTCCGTGTCGGACCTCACCACCACATTCCTGTTTTCACTGTAGATAACCTCCTTAGGCGTTATCAGCTGCAACTTGGCAGAGGGCGGAACCGTAAAGAGGCTTATTTCCGTGATCGTCTCCCTGTCCTCTGTGGCTACGCGAAGGACCGTGTTGCTCTGCTTTTCGGGCTCAGAATTATGCATTATCTCCTCGTCCGCCAGATTCACCAGTCTGTCGCCCGACTTGCTTATACATTTAAGACTTATCTCATTGTCTCCGATCTCTGCTCCGATCACATACACTCCCGGGCGGGAATAGGTCTTCAATACCTCTCCGCTGCCGTTTTCAATATATACAGTGCTCATGGGCTCTATATATGAGCCGAAGATGGACCAGACGACGTCCTGCGCCTCTGCCACCCCGTAAACAAAATCCTCTCCGATAAAGCCCAGGGGATGTGCTCCCTCCCTATCTATCTCGATGTCCTTATTTGAATAGAAATCCAGGACCCTCAATTTCCCATCCTCCAGCACAGCCGCCATACGGTTGCTCTCGGAAACCACTATCTCCTCCGGCTTGGCCAGACTCTTAAGCTTCCTGTCCTCTATATTTATCCTATAGACATTCCCTGCGAGATACGTGCTCAGGTTTGAGCCCCCGTCGTAGAAAAACAGCGTATTTACATCGGTTTTTAACCTCTCCGCAGAATAGGGATATTTGATATATACCTCCTCGTCTGTCTGGTTCAAAGAGGCATCGTAGTTATACAGGGAGACTCCTATATCTCCCTCGTGCCGTCCCCTGTTCATATAGCCGTAAACCGCAAAGAAGACACTTCCGCTTTCTCCGACCCTCAGTATCTTTATCCAATGCTTGTCATACCTGGTCCTGATATCCTCTTCGTCCTTATCCTCAAAGGAGAAGACCCGTACCAGCTTCTTTTCACTTTCCCTGTAGGTGTAGAGGCTTCCGTTCTGCTCAAAGGCCAGATGTCTCCCGTCTACGCTTTCGGCCATATTTACGTCTTCATTGCGTATCCCCAGGACGATCTTGTCATTTACGAATCTTGAGGCCTCCTCCGTAAAATATTCGTCCATGTCCCTCTCGTAGTCCAGCAGATATATCCTCTTGTCCGTATATCTGAGCCTATAATACTCCCGGACCTTATAGTTTTCATCTTTCACTGAAAGCGTATAGTCCACATTAAAGGTAGCTGTATATCCGTCCATATCCAGGATATTTATTACGTGACTTGCTGGCTTTTCAGGCCTTAAATTCCCCCAGGTGACCTGATCCAGGCTGGAATTTATATTTACGTGATCAAAGGTCGAGTTATCGCCCTTTGCGTTACTTTCAAGGTAGGTCACCAGGCTCTGCGCCTCCTGTTTATTAAAGGTTTTGTCCGAGAAGTCCGAGACGAAGCTGACCATATCCTTTTCGTGCAGATCCATACCATATATTATTCTCGTATAGTATTTGGCGGTATAGGCTCCGTTGTCCAGAAGCACCACGAGCATATATTCCGTCCCCTCACGGATAAGGTCTTTTATATTTAAGTCTGCCTTTATGCTGTCTCCCTGCTCAATATAGTCCAGCACCTCTGTGCGCTCGATCAGTCTTTCCCCGTTTATCGAGCGAACCTCATAGGAGATAGTATCCAGATTTCCGCCGAAGGTATCGATAATAACGGACATCTTTCTGTCAGCTGTCAGAGGGGTGAGATAGCCTCTCACCGTCCTTACCTCCAATTCGCCGGTCACTCCCCGCATGATATTTATTTTTTCATCATTCAGGGACACGTAAACCAGCGGAAGCGATGCTTTATCCATCGTTCCCGTCATATCCGTGTTGACCGTATTGAACATACGGATCATTATGAAAAGAGAAATAGAAAATACTGTCAGAAAAAACAGTATCTTAAGTAAAATATTTCGCATAATTTAAATGGAGTAGGGAGAAGCTTTATCCCCCTACTCACTCTTTACTCTCGTTAATATCTCGTTTGTAAGTATTTCAAATTTACCGTTGTAAATTATGTTCAACAGCTGCGACAGCGACCTCAGAGCCTTCCTCACATCCAGGCTCGTCAGGCTCCCGGCCTCCAGCGCCTGTTCAAACTCGTCCAGGTCCAGGACCTTTACAAAACCGTTGGGATAGACGACCACATCTGCAAGCAGGTCCCTGAAAATATATGTCTCCTCTTCCGGCTTATACTCATAATCTATAATATCACAGTACCAATAAACCAGCTCGCTGCCCTTCAGAAAACGACTGACCTTATAGCCCTCCTTGAGGAAATAACAGGACTGTCCGCTGTCAAACTCCAGCTTCGGATGCAAAGTCTTCCACGCCGTTACGATCTTTGTATCGTCCGCGTACAAAATAACATCGTCTTTTAGCGGTATGCATTCCTCGGGAATGATCCTTTTACGATATAACGTAATGATTGTTTTTTGCCTCCCGAAAACGATCCTTATTTCTTAGCAGTACCTAAACGTACCAGCGCTCGTCTCAGCTTCGCTTCCGCGTTTATATGCGCCTGCTTCGACAGCTTTTCATCTGCGAGCCTCTGCTCCGCCTTCTTCTTTGCGGCCTCTGCACGCTCGACGTCGATCTCGTCGCTCCACTCCCAGGTCGTGGGAATGACCCTGCACTCCCCGTCCATTACTGAGATCATTCCGCCGATACACGCTGCTGTCTTCTCGCTGTCATCTTCCAGTAATATATGAGCCGTTCCCATACCTATAGCGGTACAGTAATTGGTATGTCTCGCAAGTATTGCAATATCCCCGTCGATCGTCCGAAGCATGATCTTTTGAACATTGCCATCGAAGATCGGACCGTCCATGGAAACCACCTGTAAATGGAAGGCTGCCATAGGATTCACCTCCCCTTAAGCCTGCTTCTTGGCCTTCTCAAATACTTCGTCAATAGTTCCGACAAGCAGGAAAGCGCTCTCCGGCAGGTCGTCGCATTCTCCGTCAAGTATCATCCTGAAGCCTCTTAAGGTCTCCTTAAGCGGAACATACTTTCCGGGAAGACCCGTGAACTGCTCCGCAACGCTGAAGCTCTGTGAAAGGAAGTTCTGAACCTTACGGGCTCTGTAAACAGTAAGCTTATCTTCGTCGGAAAGCTCGTCCATACCCATAATGGCGATGATATCCTGAAGCTCACGATATCTCTGAAGGACCCTCTGTACTCCCTTCGCTACCTCGTAATGCTCTTTTCCTACTATATCTGGTGAAAGGATACGGCTCGTGGAATCCAGAGGATCGACCGCGGGATAAATTCCCTTCGAAGCGATCTCACGGCTCAGAGTTGTAGTCGCATCCAAAGGTGTAAAGGTGGTAGCCGGCGCAGGGTCTGTCAGGTCATCCGCAGGCACGTAAACGGCCTGAATAGATGTTATCGAGCCCTTCTTCGTCGAGGTGATCCTCTCCTGAAGAGCACCCATCTCCGTAGCGCACCAGCGGCTTCTACAACTTCATCGTCATCCCCACGCAAGACGTGGTCGACCCCGTCTTCGAGAACGTGGCGATGCAGAACGTGACTCGCAACGAGGCTGGCCG
>JAGBNT010000050.1 GCA_017634255.1 Lachnospiraceae bacterium | reverse complement strand
TAGGGCACCACGAGATCCGTATTCTTCTTCTCTTCCCATTCGGCCTCTGTGAGCTTTATGATCGGTATATCCGGTTGGACGTCATCCTGTCTGTAATAGGCCAGGTATTTGTTCTCCGCGGGCTTGATTATACCCTTTAAACCGGGATGTGCGTTTATGACCTCCTCTATCGAGCGCTTGAGCTTCATAAGGTCAATGGACGGATCCAGCTCAAAGGTAAACGGAAGATTTCCCGTCGTATTTCCCCTGATGATATATCCGAAGTACATCATCATATTTGTCAGCGGATAGACATCCTGCGGCGGATAGGTCTCCAGCTCCTCCGAGGAGGCATCCAGGAGCTCCGCGATGGTGGCAATGGTATTGTGACTCGTGAGGTCGTTAAAGCTAAGTATCTTCTTAAGCTTCTCCTCTATCTCCTCGATAAGCAGCACCGCTCCCATGGAATCCAGGCCGCAGTCATATAAATTGTCGTTGATGCCTATGAGCTCATTGCCCGTAATACGCACCAGCATATCGTAAAGGCTCTGCTGGGTCTCGTTCTCAGGCTTTTTGATCTTAGCCGCCTTGACCTCTTTCTCAGACTTTTCATCGAAGTATTTGCTTCTGATGATCTTCTTGGAGGAGGTCTTCTCGAAGGGATTCTGCCTTATGCTTAAAGCGACGATCCTCGAATAGGTGGGCAGCTCGTCATTATGCTTATCCACGAGCTCCTGTACTGAGGCCTTTATATCAGTTATTCCCATTTTCTGCGCGTATTCGTAATTGGGATAGACCTCAGCCGCTATTTTGTCCTCGTCCTGATATACGAGGATGTCCGATACGAGAGGGTCATTGTCGAAGTGGTCCTCTATCGACTCGGGACTTATATTCTCACCGTTGCTTAAAATAATGAGATTCTTTTTCCGGCCTGTAAGGAATACAAAATTCTCCTCATCGATCGTGGCCAGATCGCCTGTGCAGAGGAACCCGTCCTCGGTGATGGCCTCCTTCGTCCTCTCGGGATCCTTATAGTAGCCCATCATTACGGAGGGACTCTTTATCTGCAGCTCGCCGTCCACAATACGCGCTTCCACGCCGCGGACCAGGAAGCCGACAGAACCCCGCTTATCCGCCCTGCTGTAGTTCGGCACGGATATCTTCGGCGAACACTCCGACATACCATAGCCCTGTCCCACCTCGATATCGAAGGCGGCCAGGCTGTCCGCAAGCTCCCCTGAGAGATATCCACCGCCGCTTATGAGCTTATGCAGGCGCTTCCCCAGCACCTTATCGCGGGCCTCCTCCCGGCTTAAGCCCTCCTGCTTCATGGCCATCTGCAGATGGCTGTTCACAGCTTTGAGCATCATGGGAACCATTCTTATATATGTAGGCTGGAAAAACTCGATGGAATGGAATAACTTTTTAATGTCAGAGCATATGGCCAGCTCCGTTCCATAGCGGAACAGGGTCAGTACATCGCCGTTTAAGCAGAATACATGGTTTATGGGGAGCACATTCAGCGCGACTTCGTTATACTGATCTCCAAGGTCATCGTTACAGAAGATATTGTCGATACAGTTGGCGTGGGAAAGCATTACGCCCTTGGAGACGCCGGAAGTCCCCGAGGTAAAGATGATAAGCGCAAGATCCTCAGGGGTGACTGTGCCGCTGAGTTCATGCTCAATGGGGGTCTCCAGTATTACCGGTACGCTCACCCTCCGCCTTATCCTCTGGAAACAGATTATCCTCTTGATATTTTCGCAGTTTTCTATCAGATATGATGCCCTGGGCTCATACTCCCAATCATAGAAGAGGATGTCTATGTCGGCCTTCTTGGCATTGGCAACCAGGTTATCCGGGGAGAGCTGTACATCGAGGGGCACCGCCACAGAGCCTGAGGCCGTCACACCCAGAAGTACTGTTAAATATTCATAGCCGGTCTTTCCCAGCAGCGCGACATGCAGCTTATGGCCATATGCTTCCGCCTGCTCCTCCGCCCAGGCCGCGAGCTTGTCCGTATCGGCGCTGATCTGGGCATAGCTCTTTTCGTAAACGGTGCCATCCTGCTCCCACTTTAGGAATGTCTTGTCCCCAAAGGTCTTCCCTGCATTCCGGACGAGCTCCGCTATCGTGGTCGTATCGTCCGCGTGAAGCTCCGGGTTTCCGCCATTGTCGTAAACGATGTGGTCATTGCTGTAATCCATGTGTACCCCTTTCTGCTCGTAAATCAAGAGCCTTGAGCATCTTAAGCTGTAGCGAATTAATTGTACCTTTAATTCTGCCGCAGCTACTTACCGGCAACCGCCAGGATCATATCCGGTCAGTCACCATCTTCAATAGTTTAATATACAATTCTTTTTTATTGTGCCTGTAAATGATCCCTCCTTGTGGGAATACATGATCTCCCTTCATTTCGGGAATCACATTCCATATTCCCGGTTTTACATCATGGCTGTCAAAGGGCCTGGACGGCTCGCCAAGCGGCGCCCTTGCGGATATGGTGTTGACAAGTCCATCGTTATCCCGCCAGCCTTCGTCGATATGAAAGCCTCCCTTTGTATAGCCCGAATATGCACCGATCTTAATAGCCGTCCTCACCAGGAAGGGCTCCGCCCCCTTCGGCCTGTAGGTCCCGTCAGCCTGCTTTAAACAGCAGCTGTAAGGAACGGAAAAATAATAGACCTCCGGCAGAGTTTCTATCCTCTTGTTGAGCTCCAGCGCATTGTCTATATTCATCTCATGATCGGCATAATCGCTTCTTTCTCTGTCAAATGTCTTTGTATGCACCTTTTTGGCGCTAAGGCGTGCAAGCAGGGTACTCCACCAGGGAATGTTGACCTTACTCCAATCAAAATCCTGGTCTTTCAGTATATCGTATATACTTGTTCCGTTCATGGGAGAAGCGAGGGCGATAATGCTGTGAACACGATGGGACAAGCCTCCTTTGAAAAGCAGGGACAGCTCCTCCTCCGCCGTACCTTCTCTCTCCTCATGCACACCGTTTTTCAGCATAGACGCGAGAAGACGTATAGTAGTTCCGCCAAAGGAATGTCCTATGAGAACGAGACGTGTGTCGTCATCCCACGAAGGTATCAGGGCATGACCGGTAAAATCCCGTCCAAACCGGCTGTGACCGTTCTTTTCACTGTGAATCTTCCCATAATCTACCCTCAGGCCAGCTATCTGAGCATACAGTTCACAGGCGCGGTCCCAGGCACTTCCTTCCGGTGAAACAGACGCAGAATAGCTTTCAAAGCCATTCTTACTTAGGAAGCCCATCAGATCCCCGTTTCTCATCCCCCAATACGGTATCCACAGGTGCTCCTTGTCATAGCTGCCCCAGCCGGACAGTCCGTGCACAAAAACAAAAAAAGTTTTTACCATTTATAAATCACTGTTTTCCTATGTGTATTTCCGTAACTGTCCGGAGCCCAGGGAGTTCTGAACAGTTACGTATTTTCTTAATATTTATACCATAGTTTAGAATAAACATCAAAACAAACGTATTACCGTGATCAAATATATAATCAAATAAACTGCTGCTTTGATTAAATGGTTGCTTTGTAAAGAAATTTAACATACAATTATTTCTATGGGGGTCTGAATAGCCATGATCTCCGCGACCTGTATACTGAAAGGGGAAAACATTATGACTGAAAAAACAAAAAAACGATCCAGGAGTAAAAAGGGATACGGACTAAAGTCCATAAGCGCAAGACTGCTTATCATCCTCGTTCCCATCGTAGCCGTATTCAT
>JAGBNT010000006.1 GCA_017634255.1 Lachnospiraceae bacterium | reverse complement strand
GTTAACTTAAAAGGCGGATGGCTGACCTCGAAATATATAATCCCGCATATGATAGAGCAAAAGAAGGGGGTGATTATCTATAATTCTTCTGTAGCCGGGCTTCGGGGCTTTAACAGGATGAGTCATTACAGCGCCTCCAAGCACGGTCTGGTGGGGCTTACAAAGTCACAGGCGATAGAGCTCGCGCCCTACAATATCCGGGTGGTCTCACTTCATCCCACCGGCGTCAACACACCGATGAATGACGGTCTGGCTGAGATGGAGGGCAGCACTCCGATCGAGATAGCCGAAAGAAGCGCTGGCAATCTGCTGAAAACCCCCTGGCTTGAGACAGAGGATATCGTGGCAGCCGTAAAATACATCGCGGGCGATGGTGCCCGTTTCCTTACCGGAAGCCAGTTCGTCCTTGACGCGGGGCTCCTTACCGGCTGAAAGGAAAGAAGCGGGTACGCATTCTCGCGGAGCAATTTCCTGTTAAAATCGAGTAGGGAAGATGAAATCGCACCCTACTCGCCCGCGAGCCGCAGGTCAGCTTTAGCTGACATCTTCCTTTCGGCGGCTCTGCGATAATAAAAACCGGCTGACGAGATACTTTTTACCTCGTCAGCCGGTATGCTTCTTTAGATAAGCTCTACTTCTCCCCGTTAAAAACATTTATCTCCCTTACGGAGTTTTCGTAATCCTCTTTAAACTGCTTCATAAGAGCGTCAACATCCGTCTTTTCCCTAAGCTCCTCTTTACCCGGTCTGTATGCATCAGTAATAATACTCGCATTTTCATACAGCTTTGTCAGTGCAAGATTGGCGCAGACTCCCTTTGCCGCATGGGCTGCCTCAAACATCTCCCCTTCGTTTTTGGCTTCCCAGACATCGATAAGTCTCTGGCAGGACGTATCATCAAGAAATCTGACTATAAACTTCGCTACGAGATCGTCCGTAGGAAGCCGGCGCAGCGCCGCATCGTAATCGGCTCCTATCCTTTCATAAAGCTCTTTGGTAGTCATAGTCTGTCCTCCTTAATTATCTCCATCTCAGATACAAGCTCATATCCCCTCTCCGCTTCCTGCCAGTTAGCTACAACCCTGTCAATGACCATCTTGCTGTCCACAAGATTTGCTTCCAGCAAAAGGATCATAACCTGATTTTTACCCCTTAAAGTAACTACATCACTGGCTCTTAAGGATGAGCAGGCTGTATCGTAAAACCTCTGAGTCGCATAGATCACGTCCTTGCTCACTTCATCGCTGTCCTTGTCCTTAAGAGTAAATAATATAAGCCTGTTTTCCTTATGATAATTCGATTCCACCCTGATAAGGAATCGATAGATAAGCTTAAACTGGTCATAGGGGAGGGCAAATGCCCCTTTCTCCCGCCCCCTTTCGGCAAGGATCGCCATTTCACTTAAGATCCCCGTCGTGACAGCCGCTGTGTCCTGCTCAGTCTTTGATGCATCATGATAGAAAGCATAGCCGTGCTTTCCGTTCTGCTTGACCGAATAAAGGGCCTTGTCCGCCTTTTTATAGACTGTAAGGAAATCCGTTCCCTCATCCGGAACATAGACAGCCCCCACCGAAGCTCCAAGGGGTATCCTCATATCATCGCCCATATATTCAAGGGCGGATTTCAAAAGCTCGTCATTGATATATTTAACCTTTTCGGCTACAACCTCTTCATTCCTGATATGCTGACAGAAGGCGATAAACTCATCCCCTCCGACCCTTCCGGCAATATCGGAGGCTCTTATTGCCGAACGGATTATCTCGGCGAAGCGTATAAGAACCTTATCTCCCATATTGTGACCGTAAATATCGTTCACCAGCTTAAAGCTGTCCAGGTCTATCATCATAAGCACACCGGGAGTCTGCTTGATTATTGACCCTATTTCATCCTGGGACGAGGCCTTGTTCAAAAGCCCTGTCATAGGATCGGTCTCGGCAGCCTTCCTGAGTCCCTGTATCTCCTCCACGCTTTGGAGGATATTGGCTACTCTCCTAAGCAGCACATCCGCCCGGAAGGGTTTTCTTATGAAATCCACCGCTCCGTTTTCAAAGCCCTTGCTTTCATTCTCATCCGAGCTGTCGGCAGTCATGAACATTATGGGAATATTTTCAATAAACTGCTCCTGAAGAGTACTCTGCAGCTCAAACCCTGACATTTCAGGCATATGAAGATCCGTCAGGATGAGATCCGGACGTTCTTTTTTATACAGCTCTATTGCCTCCTGACCGGAGGACGCGCATACGGTCTGATACTGGGATGCAAGTATATGACTTGTCATCTTTAAGGTGATCATCTGATCGTCTACGATAAGTATCTTTTTCATATCAGGTCTTTAAAATCTTCCTTTCGATCACTCTCACAGCATAGCTGCCAGCGCATCTCTGCTTTTATAAACCTTTTTCAGCAGTGAATCATAATCTGCCTGAGCCCTTGAACGCAAAAGCTCGGTCATTTCACTCACAGGCTCATAGATAGGGGTGAGGGCAAGATTCCCCAGAACACCCTTAAGAGCATGAGCCGCCTCGAAAGCCGCATCCATATCATTAGCCTTTATTGCCTGCTCAAGCGCACTGTATGAGGACTGGTCCAATGCAGAGGGTATCAGCCCAAGATAAAAGCTCTCGTCGTTAAGACATCTTTCGAGACCCTCCTTTGTATTTACTCCAAAGCTCTCCAGCTGCTTAATTGTCAACATTCCCATCTCCCCTGCAAAGTGTACGGGATGCCCCCGACATAATATTATTCTTCTATCTTATCCTATATCATACCTACATTTCAAGCCTTACTTGATTTTAATTTCTACCTTTATATCCTCAGATACTCCCTCCGCAAATTCATTGGCATCCTTAAAGCTTCCCACTATGCTGCCGTAGTGAGTTGGTATTGCAACCTTAGGCCTTATCTCATTGATAAATTCCGCCGCTTCCCTGGCATTCATCGTATAGGTTCCCCCTATGGGGACAAGGGCCACATCGCATTTAACAGTGCGGTTATCCTTGTTTGCATCCGTATCTCCTGCTACATATATCCTCGTTTGGTTGTAAACGATGATATAGCCGTTCCATCCGGCTTTCTTTGTGTGGAAGGGCTTGAAATTATTGTAGGCAGGAACGGTTTCCACGGTAAAGCCATCCATCTCGTATTTTTCTCCCGGACTCGTGACAACTATACTGCCTTTTGCAGGAAGCAGCTTTTTCACCTCTGCCTCGAGCTTTGCAGGTACGACAAAGACTGTATCTTCCTTAACGACCTTGGCTATATCATCCGGTGAAAAGTGGTCATAGTGATCATGGGTTATAAAAATATAATCCGCATCGTTGAAATTCTGCTTATGCTGGAACGGATCGAAATAAAGAATTTTTCCGGCGTTGATCCTTATACTGCTCTGCGTAAAAACCTCGATATTTTCTGTCATAATCCCATTCCTCCGTTTTTTCATTTATGCAGCCTCTGCGATAAAAAGCGGCTCGGATTTTTCCAAGCCGCTTAAATTTTCAGGTTTTATAGAACCATGTATATTGATTTTAACATCAATCCTTAAAGAAAGCAATCTCATCATTCATCTGTTTTGCCACATCGTTAAGGTTGTCAGCCGCGCTGGCAAGGGTATTGACAGTAGCGTTGAGCTCCTGCATGGAGGCGCTTGTCTCCTGTGTCGAAGCCGCGTTCTCCTCGGAAATAGCTGAAAGCGAGTCCATAGCGCCTACTATCTCATTCTTGCCCTCTACACAGATATCGGCGCTCTCCGCTATCTGCCTGCTGCCCTGCTCTGCCTGCTCTATATTGGCAATGAGCTCATTGATGATCTCAACCGTCTGTTCAAGAACCTCTCTTTGCCCGTCATTCGCCTTCTGCACCTCATTAGCAGAGCTGACCGCTGACTGTGACTCCTTAAGCAGGGTGTTCATCTCGTCCTTGATCTCATCAGCAGTCGTAGCTGACTCAGTAGCAAGGGAACCGATCTCTTCCGCAACGACCGCGAAGCCCTTTCCTGCCTCTCCCGCACGGGCAGCCTCTATTGAAGCGTTAAGAGCGAGCAGGTTGGTCTGCGATGCTATATTGTTGATATTCTCAATCTTGGCATTTATCCTGTCAACCGCAGCGCTTGTAGCATTTATGCGCTCCGCGATATCTATTATGGCGCTGCTCATTCCGTCCGAGCTGGTCTTTAAATTCGAGATCGCCTCGGAAGACTTCTGGGAATTGCTGTTCATTGCCGAGTTTATCTCCTGAAGGTTTTCGACGTTCTCGCTCACATTTATTATCGCCTCGCCGATATTGCCTACATTCTCGGTGGCATGCTGTATCTCGTCCGCCTGCTGGGTAGCTCCGGTAGCTATCTCCTGTACAGCATTCGAAACGCCGTCGGCAGTCATTGATATCTGGTTGGCTGTATCAGCCAGCTCCTTGGAGGACGAACCTACATCGGTTGCATGCAGCTTGATGTTTGAAACTATATTGCTCAAGGTGTCTATAAGGGCGTTGGTCTCCCTTATCATATCCCCCAGCTCGTCGCCTCTTGTCGTAAACTGCTCCGCCTTTACAAACTCACCGTTGGCGAGATGATCGATAACCTCCGCGGCTACCTTGACTGCGGCTACCAGCTTGCCTGCCATCATAAATACGATCACAACCACTATGATTATAAGGACTATGCCCACTATAACGATACTCAGGATCGAAGCACTGATCTCCTTTGAAACAGATGCGTAGGGCTTGCCTGCAAATGCCATTCCCTCCACAGCTCCATCCTTTATTATCGGAACATAGGCAACCGCATATCTCTGACCGGCAACATCCGTGTTCATATTGGATGTCTTCTGCTTTCCTCCGATAACCGTAGAGATGATCTCCGGTGTTGCCTGTGTCCCTATAGGTCTGGTCCCGTCAGGCTTTACAACCGAGGTATGGGCTCTCGTATCACCCTTGAACTGTGTGAAATCGTATCCGGTATCGGCTTTGAGCTCATCCTCCAGGGCATTGTCGCCCTCCTCCCTCTCCGGAACATCCTCGAGTATGTCCTCATACTCCTCTACTACAGCCATAAGACCCTCTTCAACTTCACTTTCCATTCCGTTCTTGATGAAAATGGCACTCATTACCGTCAATACTACCCCTACGATAAGCACCGGCAAGATTGCCATCATCAAAAGTTGAACCCTGATAGATATACCCTTTTTCATAGCACACTCTCCTGTTTAACAAAATATAATGTAATCCCTACTTTTAACAAAGGAATACATATATATTATACAAAATATGGGTATTCCTGTCAAAATTATTTCTAGGCGTTGATAGTTTTTGTCAACATTTAACAAAAATCATGTATTATCAATATTCTATAAGGAGCGCACGAAGTATCCCGGACAGCTCATGCTTTCTCTTTCCGGCGCCAAGACCTGCTTTTAACACCTTAAAGCTTTCCGGAAGAGTCCTATTCCCTCCAGCGGCAGCGGCAAATGCCGCCCCTGTGGGGGTAACAAATTCTCCTTCCACGTTCATTATATGCAGTCTAAGACCGTTTTCCTGGGCTATGTTCAATACTGCAGGAACCGGAACAGGCAAAACACCGTGCTGGCAGCGGACCGACCCCCTGCCCTCGCTAAGCTCCGGTATAATTGCCTCCATTCCCAGATCATCAAAGCATACTGCGATGGAAATCACGTCCACAATAGAATCAACTGCGCCAACCTCGTGAAAATGCACCTCATCCTCCGGTACTCCGTGCGCCTTTGCCTCTGCCTTCGCAATTATCTCAAACATCCTCACAGCCAGCGCCCGTGCCCCGTCGCTCATACTTGTCTCTTCGATTATGCTGCGTATCTCCTTCATCCCACGGTGCTCATGGTGATGATTCCCGTGATCGTGGTGGTGCTCATGGTCGTGGTCATGCCCGTGCTCATAGTGGTGCTCATAGTCGTGGTCATGCCCGTGGTCGTGGTCATGCCCGTGCTCATGGTCATGGTCGTGGTCATGCTCATGGTCGTGCCTGTGACCGTAAAGATATTCCATATCGTGGTCATGATTTTCATGCTCCTTATCCAGGATAACATTGAAATCACAACAATCTATTCCTGATTTTTTTACCCTTGTGATCTCAGTTTTAAAGCCCTTTACGGGTATGCTCTCCAAAACCTTATTAAGCTTAGCCTCGTCCGCTCCTAGATCCAGCAGGGCTGCCACGGTCATATCTCCGCTTATCCCCGAGCTACATTCAAAATATATCGCTTTACTCATATAGCCTCCTGTAACCTTTGCTCGCTGCAATTCAGTGGTCTGCCAGACCGGTGAATTGCAACATTTACTCCACATTCTCTTTCTCTGCCAGGCGGTTTATCTGAGTTGCGATATACCCCGCCCTGAAGCCCCCGTCTATATTTACCACCGCTATCCCGTTGGCACAGGAATTGATCATCGTAAGCATTGCCGAGACTCCGCCCAGATTTGCGCCGTAGCCTACGGAAGTAGGTACAGCTATAATCGGATTTCTGACAAGACCTCCAAGCACGCTTGCCAGAGCCCCCTCCATTCCCGCTACTACTACTACACAGTTGGCTGCCGCTATGCTCTCCTGCCTGGACAGTATCCTGTGTATGCCGCTGACGCCAATGTCATAGTAGCGGTTAACAAAGGTTCCGAAAAACTCGGCTGTCTGTGCCGCCTCTTCCGCTATGGAGATATCCGCCGTACCGGCGCTGACAACCGCCACATTTCCTATAAGCTTCTTTTCTCTCTCGCACTTACTTATTATCCTCGAGACGGGATCGTATGTCAGAGAGTCTATTTCTTTACTCAGTGCCTCGTACTGCTCCTTATCTGCCCTAGTTCCGAGTACCTCGCCCTGCTCCTCCAAGAGCCTTTTAAATATACTTATAAGATAAGCCGTCTCCTTGCCCTCGCAGTAGACTACCTCAGAAAAGCCTGTACGCCTCCTCCTGTCCGTGTCCAATACCGCAAAACCCATATCCGCTACATTTAAGGCTCTTATCCTGCCAGCCGCCTCGTCAATCTTAAGTTCTCCGGCTCTGCATTTTTCAAGTATCTCATTCAGCTGCATATTTTACCTTTCCGCCGCTCTTTTAACGGAGTGCGAATAATCTTTCTTCTTCGCTAAGGGTTTCATTCATGCTGCCTGTACGGTAGCCCTTAAGATCCAGCGTCACATAGCTAAAGCCATAGCCTTTAAGCTCACCGTATATCCTGTCCCTAAGCTCATCGTCGGCAAACCGCCCAAAGTCATCCTTAGTTACCTCTATTCTGGCTATCTTATCGTGGATTCTGACTCTTACCTGCTTAAAGCCCATATTTATCAGCAGTTCCTCCGCCCTGTCCACCATTGAAAGCTTCTCCTTTGTAATCTGCTCCCCGTAAACAAAACGGCTCGCCAGACAGGCATAGGACGGCTTATCCCAGGTGGGAAGCCCGAGCTCTTTGGACAGCAGCCTTATCTCCTCCTTATAAAGCCCTGCCTCCCTTAGGGGGCTCTTTATCCCAAGCTCGGCGACAGCCATAAGCCCGGGGCGGAAATCCCCGTTATCGTCCATATTGGAGCCCTCAGCGACATATTCAAGCCCGTTTTCCCCGGCTATCCTTAAAAGGGAGGTAAAGAGGGAATGTTTACAAAGGTAGCAGCGGTTGACCGGATTTTGGGCATATCCCGGAGTTTCTATCTCCCCTGATTCAAAGGCTATCTGCCTTATTCCCCACGAAGAGCAGAATTGAGCGCTCTCCCTGTATTCTCTCCCGGGAAATGACTCTGAACGGGCGGTTATCGCCGCGCATTTGTCATTAAGAACATCGTGGGCTGTCTTTAAGAGGTAGGTGGAATCCACCCCGCCCGAAAAAGCCACAGCAAGACTCCCGTAACTACGTATTATTTCCTTTAAATGCTCCTGTTTTTCCCTGGCTTCGGCTATGTCAGTCATCATTTTATTTATCCTTTTTTTATGAATTTAATCTCTATTTAACTATACTCCCGTGTAAAGATATGGTAACATGACAAAGTTGTTTTTACAACTTTACACAAATTGTTTTATGTAAACCGAGCTTTATATTTATTGATTTGAAAGGTAAAGAAATGAAAAAAAACATCCTGTCTGTGATATTATGTATCGTTCTCACAGCCACACTTATTTCAGCCTGTACAGATGAAAGCGGCAGCAAGGTCAGCTACAGCAGCGAAGGCAGCGCCGCCTCTTCCGAAATTGCCGTACAGGACAGCACTGCTAAATCAGAAAGCGCCGATACAATAAGCGGTGACAGCACCGACAATACTGACGCCACCGCCTCCGCTGACCAGGCATCCACGGCAAGCGCTGATAGTTTTCCCACATCCGTAACGGATATCAACTGGAAAAATCCTCATGCCCACCGCAAGCCCAGCAGCGGAGTGGCTCATTCGGAGGAGGATTACAAGAAACACCTTACAGTCTACTGCCTTAACGAGGGAAAGGCGGATGCCTTTGTAATGTTCGTTGGAACCAATAACGCCGTAGTTATAGACTGCGGCAGGGCTAAGGACGGGGACGATATCCTCGAAATCCTTGAAGAGCAGGGGATAGACCACATCAGCGCCCTTATAGTGACCCACTTCGACAAGGATCATGTAGGAGGGGCAGATGAGGTCATAAACGGCTCAGATGTGGAGAAGATTTATACGACTCACGGCACAAAGGATTCCAAGCAGGTAAAGGAATTTGAGGATGCTATGGAGCTTAACAACAAGACTCCCATAGTAGTGCGGGAATACACCTCCTTTGAAGTGGATGGAACAACATATGAGATATTCCCTCCCCTGAAGGAAAGCTACGGAGATGAGGACAATGAAAGCAATAATTCATCCCTAGTGGTGAAGGTCACCAACGCCGATAATTCCATTCTTTTTGCGGGAGATGTTGAAAACGAAAGGCTGCCGGAGCTCATTGCCTCGGACTACGACCTTACCTGTGACATCTTAAAGGTTCCCCATCACGGAAGGATCGAAAAGCTCACAGAGCAGTTTATAAAAAAGGTAACCCCTCAATATGCCATAATCACCTCTTCCTCTGATGAGCCGGAGGATCAGGAGGTTTTAAATATTCTTAAAAACTTTGAGGTGGAGACCTACCTCACCCGCAATGGTGAGATACTTATAGACACCCTTCCGGGCGAGATAAAGATCGACCAATACGACGATTAAGATAAGGCAGGGGCTGTCGTAATAGCATATATTCAAATATTCAGCCTGACACACTTAGTGAACCGGAGTCGCAGGGCTCGACTGAGCGCACGCAGGACCAGCGACACGAGAGCCGCTTCAAGACGAACGGTGAACTTAGTGTGGTCAGAGCCATTTGAATATATGTTACTACGACAGCCCCGATTTTGTTATTTATTTTTATTTACTCTCTATCACAATAAAAACGTAGGAAGCGGGGTATTGATGCCGTAGTGGGCGTTTACACCATCTGCCTGCTCATCATAGAGCTTCGCCTTGCTCACACTCACTGCTGCAGATGAGGGCTTAGCAACCACAGCGCTCTTAACCTCCGGTGCAGTAGGCTTCGGTGCAGCAGGCTTCGATGCAGCAGGCTTCGGCGAAGCTTGCTTCGCAGCTTTCTTCACAGCCGCCTTCTTTACGCTCTCAGCCTTTGCAGGTGCACTCTTTGCCTGCTCACTCTGCTCTCCTCCCGTAGCCTCAACCGCTCTCTTAATACTGTTCTTTCCAACTGCCATAACTATTCTCCTTTCATCTAAAAGTAATGTACATATAACGTAGTGACTAATAGTGTGTGTAAACCCGCCAACAACGCAGTGACTCATTTGCCATAAGGCAAATTAGCAAGGGCTGCTCATAGTGTTTGTAAACCTGCCAATAACGTAGTGACTCATTTGCCATTAGGCAAATGAGCAAGGGCTGCTCACAATGTTCACATACTTAAATTGCAGCCCGGATTTCCTCCGCCAGCTCCATATACTCCTTTGCGCTGCGCGAATTTCTCTTATAGGCTCCCACCGGCATGGAGCTGTCCTGCGCCCATTCGATACTGCTGTCCACACGGATATGATTGTTAAACACCCTTATGTCTCCCATATCCTTAAGCAGCTCCTCTGTCTGGTGAAAATAATTTTTCCTGACATCGACCTTGGTTACAACTATCCCGCCTATCTTCAGCCCTTTATTATCAGCCGAAGCCTCATTTACATAGTCTATCATATTTGCAAGCCCGAACAGACCCCAGGGCGAAGCCTCAACGGGGATTATCACCGCATCGGCGGCGTTTAAAAGATTTCTGACCCAAAGCCCAAGGGTAGGCGGCGCATCTATCAGTATATAGTCATATTTGCCCGATTCCTTTACACCCTGCAGCAAAGCCTTGAAATTAGACCTGCTGTCTTCTCTCTTATACAATACCTCTTCTATCGTACTCATTAGCATGGACGAAGGTATGAGGTCCAGTCCCTCATAGCGGGTTTCAAAAATACAGCTTTCGAGTCCTTCACCTCTAAGTACTGCCTGAAAGAGATTGTCCTGCCCTTCATTGAAGCGAAGCACCTCCTCCTCTTCAAAGAAAGAAAGAGAAAGATTCATTTGCATATCTGTATCTATGGCAAGCACCCTGCTTCCCAGCTCCGAAAGCGAATATGCCGTATTAGCACAGGTAGTGGACTTGCCCGAACCGCCTTTATTATTTGCAAACACCAGCGTCTTAGTCTTCATTATCTGTTTACTCCGTCAAGATGAACATCCAGCTGATTAAAGGGAATGGATATCTTATTCGCATCCAGCGCCAGCTTTACATTCTCGTTCAGCCTCCATAGCGTAGGGAAATAGTCATCTGCAGCCACCCAGAGCCTCCCGCCCATGACCACAGCGGAATCCCCGAGGCTCCTTACAAATACGATGGGCTCACTGTCCTCCAGTACCGATGGATCCGCCCTCATGACCTCGTATATGACTTCCTTGGCTTTCTTTATATCGGAGCTGTAGTCTATTCCAACAGACAGATCTATCATCCTCCTGTTTAACCCGGTATAGTTGGTCAGGGAGGCATTGGACAATATACCGTTCGGTATCATGACCGCTTTGCCGTCGTAGGTTTGAAGCGTCGTATAGAACATGGTTATTGCCTGAACCTTGCCTTCGTTCTTGTTCGTATCCTCTAAGATATAGTCCCCCACCTTAAAGGGCTTCAATATCAGTATTAAAACACCGCCTGCGAAGTTGGCTAGGCTCCCCTGCAGTGCAAGACCTATAGTAATTCCGACAGAGCCCACGACCGCCACTATGGAAGCCGCGTCCACTCCGAAGTTTCCGGCGATAAGTAGCGCCAACAGCACATACATAAGCACCTTGAGGACGCTGTCCACGAAATGTATGAGATAGTTCTCTACCCCGAAGCGCTCCATGGAATGTTTTACAAGCTTCCTTATGGCTCCGATGAGCTTTATCCCGATGATAACGCAGATCGCACTTACAAGCACCCTTATGCCAAGATTAAGGAGCTTCTCGGGAAGGGTGGAAAAATACTGATTTAGGATGCCCTTGTCAACTACCTTTTCCTTAAGATCCTCAATGTTGTTGACCTCACTGAGCTCCTCGGTAAGGTCGGTTATGTTGGAAACTGTCCCCGGGCTGCTCATGCTTTATCCTCCAGCTTATACACGGAAACCGCCAGCGGGGGCACCTTTATCAAAAGCGAATTTTTCCTGCCGTCGAAGTCAACCTCCTCGGACTTCCTTACCTTTAAGGTTCTGAAATCAAAGCCTCCGTACTCCTCGGCATCGGAATTAAATATCTCCTTATATTTTCCGGCAAAGGGTACTCCTATCCTGTAATTCTTTCTCGGTATATTTTCAAAATTAAATACAAAAAGCAGGGTCTCTTCCTTATCCTTCGAATGTCTTGCAAAAACAATTATATTCTCCTTCGGAGATATGCAGTTTATCCATTCGAAGCTCTGCTCCATATCCATAGAGTCTTCATGCAAAGCCGGATGGGAATTATAGAGCTTTATAAGATCCCTGACATAGCCCTCCAGCATCTTTTCCGTATCACCGTCCGCCGCCTTGTATATATAGTCCTCTCCAAAGCCCTGAGCCTTACCGCAGTCCTGTCCCATGAAGATGAGCTTCTTCCCCGGATATGCATACTGCAAAGCCAGAAGCATCTTAAGATTTGCCTCCTTCTCATCCTGATTGCCGCTCATAGTGCTGATAAGCCCGCCCTTGTCTCCGGAGACATCCCAGTATGAAAAGCCTATGATGAATTTCTCTGAACCCGCTATCACCGGCGGAAATATCAGCTCATCATAGTGATGGGTCCGATAGAGCGGGTCATAGGACATATAGGAGCTTAAATTGTCCGAAAATACCATATTCCAGCAGTAATCGAAGCCCAGCGCATGGTCTGAGTCATAGGTATCTCCGGTTATCTCCCCATAAGAGGAGCTGTCCGCCGCCATCAGGAGTCTTCCCGGATATTTTTTATGAAAGCTGCCCGTAAGCTCTCTTAAAAACAGGGCTGCCTCAAGATTTTCGCTGCCCCCGTAGATATTGGGGAGCCAGGCGCTGTTTTGCTTCCCGAAATCGTGGTAGAGCATTGAAGACAGGTCGTTAAGCTTGATCCCGTCTAAATGGTATTGCTCTGTCCAGTAAAAGATACTGGACATCAGGAAGCTTCTGACCTCCGGCTTTGAAAGGTCAAAATTCACATTCCCGTCTGTCCTGTCCGCCCTCCTGCTGTCCGCGTGTTCATATAGCGCTCCTCCGTCGAAGAGATATAAGCCGTTCTCAGCTTTAGGATATGAGGAGATGGAGAGCTCGAGGATAACCTCTATACCCTTTTCATGCATGTAATTTACAAGATATTTTAGATCATCCTGCGTTCCGAAGCGCGACGTGGGCGCAAAAAAGCCAAAGGAATTAAAGCCCAGGCTGGCTTCATTGATGTATTCGGCTACCGGCAGAAGCTCCAGCGCCTGATAGCCCATGGACTTTATATGCGAATAAAGCTCTTCGGCTATCTTCTTATAATTCCTGTATTTATAACCGTCCTTGCCCTCTTCACGAAAGGCGGCGCATTGAGCCTCATATATCGTATATGCCAGGCTGCTCCTGTCCCTGCCCTTTAAGGATTTAAGGTATTTTTCATCCGTCCATTTAAAGCCATCAGACTCCGAAGCCTTTCCTGCCCCCTCACCGGACAGCTCATATTCGTGAGCATAGGGGTCTGTCTTCATAAGGAGCCTTCCGTCCCGGGTCTTTATTTCGTATTTATAAAGCTCTCCGGGCTCTATACCCGGGATAAAAAGCTCAAAAACCCCGGTATCATAGAGATTTTCCATCTGGTGCATGCTGCCGTTCCAGGAATTACTGTCGCAGACCACGCTGACTCTCATAGCCTTCGGGGCATATACAGTAAAACGCATGCCCTTTACCCCGTCGATCTCGTGGGTATGAGCGCCAAAGAGCTCGTATGCCTTATTGTCAGAGCCTGAAAGAAACTTGCTTATTCTCCTCTTGGTAGTTATTACCGGAAACTGGTATGGATCGTAAAAGCTGTCCTTTCCCTTATCCGTAACCGCTTCAACCTTATATTTAAAGGGCAGCTTCCTTTTTACAAGGCAGGCAAAGAAGCCGGCCTCGTCAGCCATCTCGCATTTCTGAGCGGATTTCGCCCCGTCCACATGTACGGATACACTCTCGGCTCCCGGAACAAAAAGCTGTATCAGGGTATTGCTGCCGTGGCTCACCGCTCCCAGTGTAGACTTGGGATGCGGCTCCTCTGTGTAGGTCACAGCCTCTATCTTAGCCCAATCCATAAGGTCGTAGAGTTTCTTTTGCATAAGCTTTTTACGTCTCCTTAATTGATTTATAATATGCGCATGAATTTGAACAGGAAATATGCCGCTTGCATGGCTCAAATTCAGCGCTATATTGGCACTTACCGTACTGGAATGATATTTAGAATTTATGGATAAACAGCCCGCTCCTTAGCTTCGGCTCAAACCAGGTGGACTTCGGCGGCATTAGCCTTTTTTCATCCGCCACCTGAAACAGCTCATGGATATCCGTAGGATACATGGAAAAAGCCACCTCCCAGCGTCCTGAATCCACTAGTCTTACAAGCTCCTCCAAGCCCCTTATGCCTCCGACAAAGCTTATCCTCTTATCCGTTTTAGGATCCTCTATATTAAGTATAGGCGCAAGGAGCTCATTTTGCAAAATCGAAACATCGAGCCTCTCAACGGTATCATCTGAGATAAGCCCATCCTTTATCGTAAGGCGGTACCAGGTATGCCCGATATACATTCCGAAATTCCCCTTTGCCTCGGGTCTGTACGGCTTTTCTCCGACCTCTTCTATATGGAATTTTTTTCTTATACGGTCTAAAAAACGGCTCTCCGAAAGCCCGTTTAAGTCCTTTACCACACGGTTATAGTCATATATCTTTAGCTCCTCGTCCGGGAAAAGCACACAAAGGAAATAATTAAATTCCTCTTCTCCCGTATAGCTGCCGGCGGCTTCCCTTCTCTTCATGCAAACCCTCGCAGCCGAAGCGCAGCGGTGATGCCCGTCACAGATATATATATCCTCGATGCCCTCAAAGGCGCTCTTGATATCCGCTATGTCCTTTTTGTCCGTAATGCTCCAGCACCTGTGGCTTATTTTATCACGGGAGGTAAAATCGTACAGTCTTGCGGAGTCATCGCCCTTGACCCTTGAAACTATGGAATTTATCGTACTGTTTGACCTGTAGCCTAAAAATATGGGACCGGTCTGTGCGCTTAAGGCATCCACATGCCTTACCCTGTCCTCCTCCTTGCTCGCAAGGGTATTTTCATGCTTTTTTATAACGTTTCCGATATAGTCATCGACATCGGCAGTGGCAACGATACCTGTCTGCTTCCGTCCCTCCATCGTGAGCTCGTAAATATAGTAAGCGGGAGCAGCATCTGTAACGAAATCGCCTTTTCTCTCCATTTCGTCCAGAAGCTCTCCCGCTTTTTTATAGACTCTGTCGTCATAGGTATCTACATCGTCGTCAAAATTTGTCTCCGCCCTGTCAATCCTCAAAAAAGACATGGGCTCTATGGCAACCTCGCGCTTTGCCTCTTCTCTCGAATAAACATCATAAGGCAGGGCGGCTATCCTCTCAGCCGCCCCCTCCCTCGGTCTTAATGCTTTAAAAGGTCTGATATTCGCCATTGCTTCCTTTCTGCCGCTTTTTGCGGCACCATTGCGAAGTTTAAAAGTTATGCAGGAGCATGACAGTTTAAGCTTTCACCACCCTCAATCTGTATACACCGTCGAGGGCGCGGATCTTTTCAAAGATATCCTCCGAAGGAACGCTGTCCAGGTCGAACATGGATACTGCATTGTCGCCCTTGGATTTATTATTCATCTCCGCTATGTTTATGCCTGCCTCTCCGAAGATCGCCGAGAAGCGGGTTATCGTATTGGCCTTGTTCTGGTGGAAGACTATCACCCTTGAAGCCGTTTCGCACACGCCCATGGCAATGGGAGGGAAATTTACCGAATTTTTAATGTTTCCGTTCTCCATGTAGTCCATGAGCTCCTTAACCGCCATGACCGCGCAGTTATCCTCCGATTCCTCGGTGGAAGCTCCCAGATGAGGTATCACTATGCAGCCCTCCTGTCCGACCGTAGTGGGATTCGGGAAATCCGATACATAGCGGCGAAGCTTGCCTACCTTGAGGGCGCTTACCACTGCCTCCTCATCCACCAGCTCATCCCTTGCAAAGTTAAGAAGGATTGCATCATTTTTCATAAGCTTGATGGACTCGGAATTTATCATCTTTCTGGTGGAATCCATGAGCGGTACGTGGATCGTAATATAATCGCAGTTTGCATATATCTCTTCAACGCTTAAAGCGTGCTTTATGGATCTGGACAGATGCCAGGCCGCGTCCACCGAAATATAAGGATCGTAGCCCAAAACCTCCATGCCGAGATTTACTGCTGTATTGGCAACCTTGACTCCGATGGCTCCAAGCCCGATTATACCGAGCTTCTTCCCCTCTATCTCAGAGCCCGCATACTGCTTCTTCTGCGCCTCCGCATCCTTTGCTACATTCTTATTCTTCTTCTGGGTCTCCAGCCACTCGATACCGTCCACGATACCCCTTGAAGCAAGGAGCATACCCGCTATCACCAGTTCCTTGACGCCGTTGGCGTTTGCTCCGGGAGTATTGAATACTACTATACCCCTGCGCGCACAGTCGTCCAGCGGGATATTGTTTACGCCCGCCCCTGCTCTGGCGATCGCCATAAGCCTGTCCGGCAGCTCCATCCCGTGCATCTTTGCCGAACGCACGAGCACACAGTCGGCATCATTTAATTCATCGCATTTTACATAGCCGGCGCCAAAGTTATCCAGCCCTACCTTTGCAATGGGATTTAAGCAATTATATTTGAACATCTCTCCTATCCTCTCTTCTTTTCAAAGTCTGTCATGAACTTAACCAGCTCCTTAACCCCTTCTATCGGCATCGCGTTGTAGATAGAGGCTCTCATGCCTCCGACTGAACGATGTCCCTTAAGGTTTACAAAGCCCTCTGCCTCTGCCTCTTTAATAAACTGTGCATTTAATTCGTCCGAATCCGTAACGAAGGGCACGTTCATAAGCGACCTGTCCTTCTTTACAACTGTTCCCTTAAACATGGATGAGCTGTCCAGATAATCATACAGTATCTTTGCCTTCTCCTCGTTATGCTTCTTTATCGCCTCGAGACCGCCCTTATTTAACAGCCACTTGAACACCAGACCGCATACATAGATATTGTAGCAGGGGGGAGTGTTGTAGAGCGAATCCGAATCCGCATGGGTCTTATAGGTAAGCATCGTGGGCGTTCCCTCAAGGGGCGTATCGGTTATAAGATCCTCTCTTATGACCACTATGGTAACGCCGGCAGGTCCCACGTTCTTCTGTACCCCTCCGTACATTATCCCGTATTTCGAGATATCGTGGGGCTCTGACAGGAACATCGAGGAAACATCACTTACGAGGAGCTTGCCCTTTGTATCGGGGAGCTGAGTAAATCTTGTCCCGTAGATCGTATTATTCTGACAGATATATACGTAATCCGCGTCTTCACTTATGGGCAGATCGTTAAGGTCGGGTATGTATGAAAAGGTCTTGTCCTCGCTCGAAGCGATCTTATTGGCTTTTCCATACTTCGCGGCTTCGGAGCAGGCTTTTTTCGCCCACTGACCTGTAATGATGAAATCTGCCACACGGTTCTTCATAAGGTTCATCGGTATCATCGCAAACTGTGTGGAAGCGCCGCCCTGCAGGAACAGCACCTTATAATTATCAGGAGTGTTCGTAAGCCTCCTGAAATCCGCTTCAGCCTCCTTGATGATCGCATCATACACCTTTGAACGATGGCTCATCTCCATTACGGACTGTCCGCTGCCCTTGTAATCCAGCATATCCTCCGCACATTCCCTTAAAACCTCCTCGGGCAGCATCGCAGGTCCTGCCGAAAAATTGTACACTCTGCTCATAATCTCCTCCTTAAAATAATTATACAAAAGATACGCGATTATTTTTTATCGAAAAGGTCTTTTTCATCAAAGGCTTCAGCTATTGAGCTTCCGGGGCTGACCATCGGGTAGACCGAATCGTCCTGATCTATCACACAGTCGATAAGCACCGGTCCCTTAGCCGATAAAGCCTTCTTCAAAGTATCTTCGACCTCTTCCTTTTTCTTTATCCTGTACGCCTTGCAGCCCATAGCTTCCGCGACCTTGCAATAGTCCGTCTTATCCGTAAGCATGGTCTGCGAATATCTCTTCCCGTAAAACAATGTCTGCCACTGCCTTACCATTCCGAGCACCTGATTATTTATGATAATATCGATTATCTTGATATTGTACCGGCTTGCTGTAGCCAGCTCATTCATATTCATCCTGAAGCACCCGTCGCCTCCGATATTTACGACCACAGCCTCCGGGCAGCCCGTCTTTGCGCCAATTGCAGCCCCCAGACCGTAGCCCATGGTTCCGAGACCTCCGCTGGTAATAAAATGTCTGGGCTTCCTGAATTTATAATACTGAGCCGCCCACATCTGGTGCTGTCCCACATCGGTAGTGATTATGGCATTAGATGAGGTAAGCTTATCGAGAACCTCGATGACATAGGGGCAGGTAAGTCTCGTTCTGTTATAATCCAGAGGGAATTTTTCCTTGAGCTCATTTATATGCTCATTCCACTCCTTATGACTCTTTTTCTCTACCATCGGAGTCAGGCTCTTTAACACATCCTTAAGGTCGCCCACCAAATGCATATCGGCATGTATGTTCTTGTTGATCTCCGCATCATCTATATCTATATGCAGTATCTTCGCCTTGCTGGCAAACTTTTTGGCATTTCCTGTCACCCTGTCGGAAAAACGCGCCCCCATCGCTATAAGAAGGTCACATTCGCTTACTCCTATATCGGATGCCTTGGTGCCGTGCATTCCCAACATTCCGGAATAGAGCCTGCTTCTGGCGTCAAAGGCTCCCTTTCCCATCAGCGTATCGCAAAGCGGCGAGTCGATCTTTTCCACAAATTTCCTGACCTCTGCCGATGCTCCTGAGATAACGGCTCCGCCGCCCAAGTAGACAAAGGGCTTTTTGGACTTATTTATAAGCTCAGCCGCCCGTTTTAGATCCTTATCCGTAAAGCTTCTTTCATACCTGATCTTAGGAACGCTCTTGCGCTTAAACTCACACTCCGCAGCGGTGGCGTCCTTTGTGATATCCACAAGCACCGGTCCGGGACGACCCGAGCGGGCTATATCAAAGGCTCTTCTTAGGGTATCAGCCAGCTTTTCCACCTCTTTTACGATAAAGCCATGCTTCGTTATAGGCATTGTCACGCCTGCTATGTCCACCTCCTGGAAGGTGTCCTTACCGAGGAGCGGCACCGCCACATTTGCCGTTATCGCTACCATCGGGACGGAATCCATATATGCAGTGGCTATACCTGTCACCAGATTTGTCGCTCCGGGACCGGAGGTAGCCATGCATACCCCTACACGCCCGGTAGCTCTGGCATAGCCGTCCGCAGCATGGGCGGCTCCCTGCTCGTGACTGGTAAGTATATGCCTTATCTCGTCCGAATGTTTATACAGCTCATCGTATATATTTAAAATTGCTCCGCCGGGATAGCCGAAGATAGTATCGACTCCCTGCTCTTTGAGCACCTCTACAACAATTTCAGCTCCGGTCAGCTTCATGCCGAACTTACTCCTTCACTTCCAGAATAGCTCCCCTGTTACCGCTGGTGACCATTTTTGCATAACGGCTTAAATATCCGCTCGTAACCTTGGGCTCACGGGGCTTCCACTTCTTTTTTCTTTCCTCCATAACCTCATCGGAAACATCCACGTTCAGTGAATTATTGGGAATATCCACCTTTATGATATCTCCCTCTTCAATAAGGGCTATAGGACCGCCTACAGCGGCTTCGGGGGAAACATGCCCTATGGAAGCTCCCCTGGAGGCACCTGAAAAACGTCCGTCTGTTATAAGGGCGACTGACTCGCCGAGCCCCATTCCCGCAATGGCGGATGTCGGATTTAACATCTCCCTCATTCCCGGACCTCCCTTGGGCCCCTCATATCTTATTACAACCACGTCTCCGGGATTGATCTTTCCGCCATAGATAGCCGTAATTGCATCATCCTCGCTGTCGAATACCCTGGCAGGTCCTTCATGCACCATCATTTCAGGCGCAACCGCTGAACGCTTTACTATACCCGTATCCGGTGCGATATTTCCCTTAAGCACTGCAATACCGCCGTTAGGCATGAAGGGATTGTCTATCGGTCTTATAGTCTCGGGATCCAGATTCTTTGCATCCTTTATATTTTCACCCACTGTCTTTCCTGTAACGGTCATGCAGTCCAGATTTAAAAGGTTCTTCTTAGAAAGCTCCTTCATGACCGCGTAAATCCCGCCTGCCTCGTTCAGATCCTCCATATAGGTGCGCCCTGCAGGAGCCAGATGGCAAAGGTTAGGAGTCCTGTCGGAAACCTCGTTTGCGATCTCCATGTCTATATTGACACCTGCCTCGTGGGCTATGGCGGGAATATGAAGCATCGTATTCGTTGAGCAGCCCAGAGCCATATCCATCGCAAGGGCGTTCATAAAGGCTTCTTTAGTCATTATGTCTCTCGGGCGGATATTCCTTCTGTACATCTCCATTACAGCATTTCCCGCGTGCTTTGCAAGCCTTATCCTCTCGGAATATACCGCAGGTATTGTCCCGTTGCCTCTAAGCCCCATTCCTATGGCTTCTGTAAGGCAGTTCATGGAATTGGCCGTATACATGCCCGAGCAGCTTCCGCAGGTAGGGCAGGCATGCTGGTCATAATAATCGAGCTCCGCGTCGTCTATCTTTCCTGCCGCATGGGCTCCGACAGCCTCAAACATTGAGGAAAGCGAGGTCTTTTTGCCGTGGACACGACCCGCGAGCATCGGACCTCCCGATACGAATACAGTGGGTATATTTACCCTCGCCGCCGCCATCAGAAGACCGGGTACGTTTTTATCACAGTTGGGTACGCATACCATCGCGTCAAACTGGTGTGCAAGCGCCATACACTCCGTCGAATCCGCGATCAGATCCCTTGTGACCAGAGAATACTTCATTCCCACATGTCCCATCGCTATTCCGTCGCAGACCGCTATTGCCGGGAAGACCACAGGCATACCGCCTGCCTCTGCCACGCCCAGCTTTACCGCTTCCACTATCTTGTCAATATTCATATGTCCCGGAACTATCTCATTATAGGAGCTGACGATAGCCACCATGGGCTTTTCCATCTCCTCCTGGGTAAACCCGAGGGCGTTAAAAAGGCTCCTGTGAGGCGCATGCGCCGGTCCCTGCTTTACATTATCGCTTAACATATACTCCTCCTTAAATCATTACAACGACAGATCTTCTTAAAAAGACCAGAGTTAACCGCGGGAAATGGCGTTCCCTATATCCTCGATGCAATCTCTTTTCCCATCTGCGAAGTGGAAACCGCCTCTATGCCCTCCGATGCTATATCCGCTGTGCGCACCCCATCGGCTATAGTACGTCTAACCGCCTCGTCTATGGCGTCAGCCGCCTCGTCGAGATCCAGCGAATACCTAAGCATCATGGACGCGCTGAGTATAGTCGCTATCGGATTTGCTATGCCCTTTCCTGCAATATCCGGGGCAGAGCCTCCCGAAGGCTCATAAAGTCCGAATTTCGTTTCATTTAGGGAAGCACTTGAGAGCATCCCTATGGAGCCGGTTATCTGCGCCGCCTCATCGGACAGGATATCTCCGAACATGTTCTCCGTAAGCATTACGTCGAACTGCTTCGGGTTCTTTACTATCTGCATCGCCGCATTGTCTACGAGCATAAATTCAAGCTCAACCTCGGGATAGTCCTTTGCGCACTCGCTTACGACCTCTCTCCAAAGCCTTGAGGAATCCAGCACATTCGCCTTGTCTACAGGAGTGACCTTCCTGTTTCTCTTCATAGCTATATCAAAGGCTTTTACGGAGACTCTTCGTATCTCCTTCTCGTTATAGCTTAGGGTGTCTACAGCCGTCCTGACACCGTCAATCTCCTTCGTATATCTTTCTCCGAAATATAGACCTCCGGTCAGCTCGCGCACGATTATAAAATCAAAGAGAGCATCGGCCGTCTCCTCCCTTAGGGGACAGGCTCTCTTTAACTCCTTATAAAGTACGGAGGGACGCAGGTTCGCAAAGAGCCCGAGCTCCTTTCGTATCTTTAAGAGCCCCGCTTCAGGGCGCTTATCCGGCGGAACCTTATACCAGGGCGAGGTTGCGGTATTCCCGCCTATCGAACCCATAAGCACCGCATCCGACGCCTTTGCCGCAGCTATAGCTTCGTCAGTCAGGGGCAC
>JAGBNT010000049.1 GCA_017634255.1 Lachnospiraceae bacterium | reverse complement strand
GTAAGCTTCGAAGAGCCGGACCGGGCAGGTCACGATTCCGGCTTTAATGGCGCCGTTTCCCCTGAAAAGAGCCTAATGGTCGTCTATCGCATATCCGATACCGGGATGGGAATCCGCGCCGAAAGCCTGCCCCATCTTTTCGATGCCTTTACGCGCGAGGATACGGACAAGATCAAATATATCGAAGGGACGGGCCTGGGGCTTTCAATAGTAAAGCAGCTAACTGACCTCATGGGCGGGCGGATAGAGGTCGAAAGCGAATACGGCAGCGGTTCTGCCTTTACAGTCCGGCTTAAACAAAGCGTGGCGGACAGCGCTCCCCTTGGAAGCTTCGACCCCGACGAGGCCTTAAGCACCAGGGAAAGGCCCGTATATAAGCCCGGCTTTGTAGCACCGGATGTGTGCGTGCTGATCGTGGATGACAATAAGTTTAATCTTCTTGTGGAGACCCGGCTGCTGCAGGCTACAAAAGTGCAGATCACCACTGCCTTAAGCGGCGCAGAGTGCCTGAAGCTCACGGCTGAAAAGAAATATGACGTGATATTCATGGATCATATGATGCCTGAGATGGATGGCATAGAGTGTCTGCACGCTATCAGGGAACAGGAGGGCGGGCTCAATAACCAAACCCCTGTGATAATACTTACGGCAAATTCCGGCCAGGAAAACCGGGAGCTCTATGAAAGGGAGGGCTTTGATGACTTCCTCTTAAAGCCGGTAAAGGGTGCTGAACTGGAAGGCGCACTAATTCGAACGCTTTCCTGAAAAAGCTTTGGCGCACACGTTTTTCAACCTACGCCTCTCCTTACAGCTTTTTTACCGCCGTCATGACCAGATATACCTCCTTTATCAGTCCCACATCCCCTATAAAATACTTTATCAACTCGAGCTCACTGCCCGTTTCGGTGGAAAAGAGGAGCTTCAGCTTCCTGGCCCTTCTTCCATAGGCGTCCAAAACCTGTGAACATCTCCGGAAGTTATCCAAAAGGTAGCCTATATGCCCCTCCTCGACATAAACATAGCTTATGGTTATCTGTCCGCTCGGCAGAGTATCATTTAAGATAAGGCTCCTTATTCCCCCATCCTTTATCTTGACGTTTGAAAGCTTCCGGTTAAAGGGGACCTCCTGGTCTATGCCGTTTTGTTCAAAAAAGCGGTTAAGGAGCCTATGCTCCTCGGGGGTGCAGTCATCTATGCTCTTCACTCCCTTAGGCTCTTTCCGGTATATCCTCTCCCTGAAGTTTTTTGAATAATAAAGCGCCCCTATGGATATTTCATAAAACCTATTTCCGGGGAAAATATCGAAGCCCTTTTTTTCAAAATAACTCACCAGCGCGTCAGAGGCCGGCATCATATAACGTATATAGGCCGCTCCGCCCTGCTTCGCCGCAGCCTCGAGCTCGCCGAGCATATAGTCAGCACAGTCCCCCTCCCTGAAGGACTCCGAAACAAAAAAGAAGGCTATGTCAAGAAAGCCCTTAATTTTCGTAAAGGCCGAAAATCCTGCTGCCCTGTCCTCCTCGTCCGAGGCTATGAGTATTTCCTCTTCCCCGGTCAGCACCACATCGTATCGTGCGGCAATATCCTTATAAATCTGGCTTTCTTTATCTCCGGTAGTTATCCATGTAGATTTCATATAAGCATCCAAATATTCATCTGTATTCGCCGCAAGTGACGTATGTAAAACAACGACATTCCACTTAAGCCTTTATTGCATCAGCTTCGAATATATCATCTTTACCGTCGGAATATTTGCCTCCGACCGCCTTGTGGAACGCTTTATCTTAAGTCCCAAAGCCTTCACCACATCCTCGTATGCTCCCTTATCCTGATAGGGATCGTCATCTGCGAAAATGTGCTTATAGAGGAGACGAGCGTTATATGCGGAAATATCCGCGTAACATTCCTTAAAGGTGGCATACCCGTTTTTTGCAAGGAAATCCTGACGCAGCTGATTTTTATATTCCTCAAGTTGCGACTTATTGAGCCGGGAAACAGGTCCGTCTCCTGCCCTCTCTTCTTCGATCTTCTCATTCAGTCCAAGGGCATCGTCCACCGCAGAGCGCTGTGTCATATGCTTCATATGCCTTGCATATAAGACGTTGTATCCGAGACTTACGGCAGAGCCCAAAAATGAAAGGATAAGACCTACCGGGGCAGCCACCCCCGTCATGCTTAAGGCGCCGCCGACCATCATGATAGTACCTGTGACCATATTGACTCCGGCGCTTTTCTCCTGATTGACCGCCATATTGTCCACATGGGTCATGAGCTTTTTAAGGTGCTGCTGCTCTTTTCTTGCGGTCTTCTGGGCTTCGGTGAGCTGTTCGTCATCCTGTATCTCCACCTGAGACAGCTTCTGACGTCCACGGGTTATGTCCCGGCGGGAGCTTACCGCCCTGCCAAGCTGTATGCCGCCAGCCACGGTAGTGGCAAGACCCGCAGCTATCGTCATTGCCCCTGCAATAAACTGGGTCCCGCCTGCCACGGTGCTAAAGGACTCCGAGGCGGTCTTTACCGTTGTATTTCCGAGCCAGCTGCTGCTTCCTGTCAGGTTTTCCGTAAATTGAGATACTATTTTACCGGTCCCAGCAACCATATCCCCAAAGCTTTTGGAAATATTTCCGGCAACAGACAGGCTTTGGGCAAACTGATCGGCAACGGTGAGGGTGGACAGCTTTTCCCCTAAGTCGAAAGCGGAAGCAATAGAGCTTATCATACCCAGAAGAGCCATAACCGTGGTAAGACCGCTTGATGCCGTTACGTAACCTACTTTCCCGGTGAAGCCTAAAACGCTGTGAGCGCTTCCGTCAGTTATCTTTAGGATCTTGTCTATCTCACCCACAACGGCTCCTGTATTCTTGACTCCTTCTACGAAGCCGCCTCCATCCCCCGCTGAGCCCATGGGAAGTTGTGAAGTCTTTCCGGCTTGTGCAGCGTCGAACTGAGGCATTTGAAGATCCGGGTTGGCAAGCAGATTTCGTAATTCCAGCGCCTGCGTATTGAACTCCCCTATTCTTCGCAAAACCTCCTGGCGCAGCCTTTCATTCGATATAAGCTGGGGAGACATATTCTCTGTAAGATTCGCAGCCTTATACATATCAAGCAGTATTTTTCCCTTTTGGAGCAGTGAGCTGCAAAGGTCGTTCGCACGCTGCTGGTTTGCGTCCGGATTATCTCTAAGCTTATTTTCAAGCCTCTTTTCCTCAGCTTTTGCCTGGACATAGTCACTTATAAAATCACAGCCCATAACAAAATGCCAGATTTTTCCCATGGTGCTCCAGTCGATTACATCGTCTGAGGAATCAGACCCTATCCTCTTCCAGAACTTCCATTTGCTTGCGACCATCTTGTCTTTAAACTTATTCACATCCGGGGTATAGGTGGTCAAAGCCCTGTAAAAGTATTCCGTATTCGGGGCATTTGTCATGTCATGTTCAACCATAAAAAACATGAACATAAGCTTTTCCGGCGGAGCCTGAGTAAGTCTAAAGACAAAGGGCTCCTTTGATTCCGAGGACTTATTGCAGTTCCTGTACATCCAGGCAAGGACACCTCTTAAGCCCTCCTTCTGCTGGGGGCTCATCCAGTTCTTATCTTCTTCCTGCCACAATCTGTGTTCTTCATCCGGTGCCATAACGCTTCTCATGGCATCTTTATGCTCCTGCTTTGCCACATCTGTAAGATACCGCTGAGAATTTATGACCTTCTCATTGGCGCTGTAAGCTGCTGCGTTATGCGCTACTTCTTTGACGGAAATATGCGACGGATAGTGGCTGAAGCCGGGGTCAGCGGTTTCGGGTTTGGCGGCATTTTCCTCCGCTATCTTTACAGTGATAAGATCCTGCAGGAAGATGATAAGATCCGTATTTCTCTGATCGTCCTCCTTTTGCAGCTCGCCGCTTAAGCGCGCCATCAGCTCTCGCTTGGGATAATTTTTCATGATATCAGCGGGAAGCAGTGTGTAGTATTTGTTCCTTAACAGGGAATACCTCGCCTCCAGGTAACTGTCCCTGGTCCTGTATTCATGGTAATGCTTTACGAGGTCCTTATCGCTTAGTTTTATTGCCGTCTCTATCGAAACGAGCCTTCCGTCCCCATAAGCCCTCGCATCGTCTTCCAGCTCCTTAGCGTATAGCCGGTCCTGCAGCTTCAGTCTTTCTTTACCCTCTTTTAATCGCTTTTTCCTCATCCTGTCGGAGTCTGCGAACTGAAAATTCACATCTACTGACGCATTCTCCATATCCGCCTGCAGCGTGTTCACTGAAGGCATTGTGACCTGTGTAATGTAGCGGTCGACAAGGTTGCCCTCAACGGGGTTATTCATCTCCTGAACGTTTCTTTGAACCTGTGCCGCATTTATATGCACATCCTCATGAACCGAACCCACAGACTCTCTATGTACGCTTTGCCTGCCTGCCTCAATTTCTCCCATATCCTACCTCACGCTTCCGGAAGCCCTGCCAGATAGTCTTCGAGCAGCAGCTCTCCCTCAGCCACCTGCATAAGAAGGAAGCTGTGATCTTCTGCGGCTAAAAGCGCCGTGTCCGCTGCCAGCTCAATATCCTCATAAAGCTTTTTATCGTCGTGGTCCGCGCGCAGAGCCGCAACGGACTTATACACAAGCATCTTTCCGTCCCCGCTTATGCAGAAGCTCCCATAGGGGAGGAAAAAATTCAGCCTTGCTGTCGCAGCTGAAAGGGGAATTACTCCATCCTTGGGAATATCCGTCATGATGGTGATGACAGAGGAAAAATATAATACCTCCTCGGGACCCTCGAAGGGGATAAAGGAGTATTCTGCAAGCACATCTATGAGTCCGGGACCATATCCGGTCACCAGCACCCGCAGCATATCCATCGGAGTTCCGAGTTCCTCCGCCGTAAAGATCGAGGCATCCTCTGCCCCCTCGTCGTTTTTGAAAAATTCCTCCAGCCTTTTAAGCAGCTGCTTTTTTCTTTCGCTCATAACATTCCTCCCTTTCGGAGCCGGCGATGCCGCTATAATGTAGTCTTATAGCCTTATTTAATCACATATTTCGCAGACATGTCAATCTTACAACGGTCCATGCCTCGAAGCGTTACTGTCTTTTTCTGCTGCTTTCCATGTGTACAAAAGCCTCTCGAAAATCCTCTAACTCCGTTCCAGAAAGACCATATTTCGAGTCAGGCAGCACGTCTACCGGGAACCGATGTCCATTTCAGCATTGCGGATACAAGGACATTGGTATCTATGGCCGCATACCGCTTCATTCAGCCACCTTATTTCTCGCCGCATTTATCTCAGCATTGATTTCATCAAGCGACATATC
>JAGBNT010000005.1 GCA_017634255.1 Lachnospiraceae bacterium | reverse complement strand
TCCTCCGTCCTGGCACAGATAAGCGGACTGGATTTCCTTGCCGCAAAAAGCTCGTTCGGATGATCCGCAAAGATGATGCCCAGGGAATAAGAGCCCTCAACTCTGTGCAGCACCTTCTGTATCGCCTCTAAGGGATCGCCTTTAGAATAAAGATCCAAAAGATGGGGTATAACCTCGGTATCGGTCTCGCTCTTAAACTCATAGCCCCTGCTCGTAAGCATCTTCCGCAGTGCCATATAATTTTCGATTATCCCGTTATGCACCACAGCTATGGTTCCCTTGCCGTTTAAGTGAGGATGTGCGTTTACATCTGTGGGCTGCCCGTGAGTCGCCCATCTGGTATGCCCTATGCCTGTAAGCCCCTTTGCGGTTTCTCCCCCATGGGTGAGCTCGAAGAGGATCTCAAGCCTTCCGGCGGCTTTCACGACGTTTATGCTGTTTCCGTCATACACCGCCATTCCCGCAGAGTCATATCCCCTGTATTCAAGCTTTGAAAGTCCGTCCAGGATTATTGGCGCCGCCTGCTTCTTCTTACCTACAAATCCGACAATTCCACACATACTTAAGCTCCTTTAAAGTCCTTCCTCGTTTTTCCCGTAGCCCCTGGTAACGTCTATATTGGGATTTAGATCCCAGCTGCGCTTCCAGTAGACCGGATCTGAAGTGTATTTAAGTATCTTCTTCCTCGAAAGCTTCTGGTAATTAAGTCCCTTTCTGTAGCCTGAATATCTGGCTGCACATTTTATGATAAAGTCAGGGACGAGATAGAACTTGCCGGAGCGCACCAGATAGCCGACACATTCCTTTACATACCTCTTGCCCTCATCCTCGCTTCTGATCCCTCCGAACACCTCGGGATGATCCGCCTGCGAGACGCCCAGGTCGAAATTACGCTGAAACTGCTGCTTTGCAGTATAGTTATGGGAGTGGTATACCTTAGCTTTTGAAGCATAGTAGATCGTATAATCAGCCGCCAGTGCGTTGTAGGCAAAGATCATATCCTCGTTAAAAATAGTCTTATCCACAAAACCGCCCAGCTCGTCAAAGATACTCCTTCTGTAGCAGGCGCACACATTGGAGCAGTAGAACGCCTTGATACCCCGGGTATCTATATCTGCGTAGCTCTTTTCCTCATCCTCATCCGGATAGTTGAACACCCGTGTATATTTTTCCGCAGGCGAAGCATCCTCTCTGGGAAGCTGCCTGGCATAGCTTATCGCTATATCCTCGTACTGCCTCAAGGGTCTTAAGAGCTCTTCTATCAGATCGAGATCCGCCGGAAGCGCATCCTGCGTCATAAAAATAAGAAATTCCGCATTTGACCGCTTTGCAGCCTTGTTCCTGGTTCTGCCGTGATTGAACTCCAGCTTGGAAATATGACGTATTTCAACATTGGGAAACTTACTGGTAAAACGCGAAGCATAGATAAGCTTCTCCAGATACCTCTGCTCGGTATTCATAAGGATTATCTTATCCGGCTTTACTGTCTGCTTCTCCAGCTTTTCAAGAATATCGAATATAGACTTGTCAGGCTTATATGTAAGAATAACTACATCTACCACGCTTTATCCCCTATAATCCGTTTTTCATTCTGTCAGCAGCTACTTTTTCGCTTATGCTCTGAACTGTCTGCGAAGGTGTGTACTCCGAATCTCCGAAAAGGAAACGGTGGAACTCAACCACATTTGCTTCAAAATTATCCGCAACAACGCTGCTTCCTGCCTTCCCCATATTTCCGGTAACTCTTTCAAAGGGGAAGCCGCTGCTTTCGCCGATATTATAGCTGGCGGCTCTTGAAGCATACTCAACAAGATCCGATTTTGAAAAGCTTGTCCTGACCTTTGGAAGTATGTCGTCAATTATCTCATTGAGGGTAGACACATCCGCGGTCCTCGCCTTGTCCGCCACCTGCATTAAAACCATACGCTGTCTTTCGGCACGTTTGAAATCGTCTCCCTTGGTGTAACGTATACGGCAGTACGACGTAGCCTGCAGTCCGTTCAAGGTCTGCATGCCGGCGCTGGACACATTTACAATCTCGCTCTGCGGTATGCCTATCGCCTCGGCGGTACCTATCTGGTAGTCATTCAGGAAATGGATCTCTTCATCCGTTATATCTATCCCAACTCCGCCCACATCATCTATCATATCCACAAGAGCCCTGAAATCCACCGTTATATAATCGGTTATGTCCATGTCCAGATTCGCATTGAGCATCTGTATCGCCTGCTCCGGTCCGCCCTTTGCATACGCCTGGTTAGCCTTGTTATATGTATCGTTGCCTACGTTTAAATATGTATCTCTGAATATCGAGCAAAGGGTGATGTCTCCGGTCTCGTTGTTGAGAGAAGCCACAATTATAGTATCCGTTCGGGCTCCCTTATCCAGATTGCCGTCCCTCGAATCCACTCCAAAAAGCGCTATATTCTTATAGCCGCTCATCTTCCAGCTGTTATCTTGAGCCTCAACCTGCTCGGCAACCTCATCATTTACCTTTGCGTTTATTACGCTCTCCTTGTTTCCGGTATCGGCCTTATCGAGCTTCAATACAACAAGCAGCGCCCCCAGCACTCCGATGAGAATGATTATCTCCAGCACGAAGATAATAACCCTCCTGCGTTTACGCTTTGCACGCTTGGCAGCAGAATCCCTGCCTCTCCTGTTAGCCATATATATAGACTCCTGCATAAACAATGATTGGGAGCCGAATACTGTGTTCCGGCTCCCAAAAACTATACTACACCTCACTGAAAATATCAAATCCAGTGTTATTTTACCATCTGTCTAGCCTTCTCTAAAACTCCTGCGGTTTCCCTTATATAAACGCCTGCAATGCCCTTCATATTTCTAACCCTCCCTTGAAGCTGTTCCTTTTTATTATCAGCGTCCGTCATCTTGGCACGCATGATTTCATGTATTTTGTGACTTTCCGAACTTGATATCGCTAAATGCGCTCTAAAAACCGGTTGCTTATAATCCGAATACGTGACTGCTTCCAACCTTATCTATAAACTCCTTCGCCTGCTCGCAGGTGTTTAACATATACCCCTCGTAACGGTTGAGCGCCTCAAGTCCCAGGGTCACATCGTATTTTTCCGCGGTCTCGGCAAGTATCTATAAATTATTGATCGCTCTTTCGGTCTCGCCCTTGGGGTCCATAGGAAGAGTGGGATCTAGGGGCCAGTATGAATAGAGACCGCCGCCCAGTATTTTTAAAATCCTACCGCCCTTATTATTACAAAGACAGTCTTTCAATACGCATTTTTATTGATAAGTCCCTTGAACAGGGTTAGAAACATGATCTTGATATCGAAGCCCATGGTCCAGTGCTCGATATAGTAAATATCGAACCTCACGCGCTCCTCTATGGAGGTATTTCCCCTGTACCCGTTTATCTGCGCCCAGCCGGTAAGCCCCGGTCTGACCTGATGCTTTATCATGTACCTGGGAATCTCCTCCTTGAACTTTTCCACAAACTGAGGTCTCTCCGGTCTCGGACCCACAATGGACATATCGCCCTTGAGGATATTAAACAGCTGCGGAAGCTCGTCCATGCTGGTTCGCCTCAAAAGCTTTCCGACTCCGGTAACCCTGGGGTCGTTCTCCGTGGTCCACCCCTCCTTTTCTTCCTCCTCTTCCTGCATCCTCATTGTCCTGAATTTATACATCTTAAAATTCTTATTGTGCAGACCGACCCTTGTCTGCTTAAAGATCACGGGTCCCTTGGAGGTACATCTTATAACTATTGCTGAAATTATCATGATAGGAGAAAAAAGGATGGACAGAAAAGCCGCCCCGATGACGTCCACAGTCCTCTTCATAAAGATATTTACGGAATTTGTAAGAGGAACCCTCCGTATGTTGATGACCGGAAGTCCGTCCACATCCTCCATATAGGGACGGGAGGGTATTACCCGATTGTAGTCCGGTATGAACTGGGTGTGCACCCCGCTCTTCTCGCAGAGTCCCACTATCCTTTCCAGCTTTCCGTATTCCGCCAGGCTTAAGGTTATGGCTATCTCATCCAGCTTGTTTTCCGGAAGGATATAGTCCAGGTTTCCTATGCGTCCCAGCACCTTGACCCCTCTGTACTCCGTTCCTGCCTCTATATTGTCGTCCAGTATTCCTCGGATTACGTAACCCCAGTGGGGATTTCTTATCACACGGTCTATATAGCTCTCCGCCGACTGCGAATACCCCACCAGCAGTACGAACTTCCTGTTATAGCCCTTATTCCTGAAATACCGGAGCACATATCTGATAATATTCCTCTCAAGAGTGCATAAAACGATGTTCAGGATAAAAAAGATAAATATCATAGAACGGGAAAAGTTCGGCTGGTTTATGACATATAACACAACCATGAAGGCAATGAGCCCGAGGATATTAGCCTTGATGATATTATAAAATTCTATCCTTCTGCTGGAGGAACGCTTGGAGCTGTAGAGCGAAAAAGCATAGTACAACGCAACATAGCCCACCACCAAAAAAGGCGTCGGCGTAAAATATACGTCGTAGGGCAGGTGATATATGTCCGGATTGCCCAGTGGCGTCATAAACCTTATAACAATAGCCATTGCATAGGAAGCTGCGATCACTATCGCATCCAGCACCACATGCAGCTTATTGAATAAACGCTGATTGTCCTTGATCATATTAAATCTGTAAACCTCTTTATCGTGTTCAGATATAACTCAAGCTGAATTTTAACATAGTTTTTGAAATTTGCGGGAGAATAAGGATATTTTCTTCCCTCACGGCACAAAAGATATCCCCTCTTTATCCCGGAAAGATATGCTCTTCCGTGTCCGGTCAGTATGAAAAACAAAGCCTTGATCCCAAAACCAGCCAAAAGAAAGGGCAGATTTAAAATGATCTGGAGCGTCGGCATGTTCTTCATTATTATGTACATATTGTTCCGCGCTGACAGCCTGACCTTGAAATCATTATGCCTGGAGCCGGATACCCCGCTGCCGGCATGGTACACTATGGCTTCGGGCTCATAGATATTTCTGTAGCCCATGATCCTCGCCCGGTAACCTATATCGACATCCTCAAGATAGGCAAAATGAAACTCGTCAAACCAGCCTATCTCATCCAGTATCTTCCTTCTGTAGAGCGCCGCACCTCCGCAGGCAGCAAAAATATTCTGCCTTTTGGTATAGCGCTCCCTGCTCTTATCCTTACCCCTTGCAAACGCCCAGCCCAGCGCACAGTACAGGTCGCCCGCCCCGTCAATCTTCTCGGGGCTGTACATCTGGAGCATCTTGGAGGCAACCGAGAATATCTTCTCATCCGTCTCAATAGCCTCCACAAGCTTTGCAACAAACAGTTCATGCACTTTTGTGTCGTTATTTAAGAGCAGGACATATTCCGCCGTGGAAACCTTCATCCCCTCGTTGATAGCTCTTGAGAAGCCGAAGTTCTGCTCCAGGCGGATCAGTCTCACCTCGGGATATTCCTTCTCGATTATATCGGCGCTCCCGTCATCCGAGAAATTATCCGCAACTATGATCTCAAAATCCTTATAGGTCTGAGCCTTTAGGGAATTAAGACACTCCCGTATAAAATCCGCGCCCTTGTAATTTGGAATTATAACCGATACCTTGCTCATGACTGAATCTTAAAAACCACCCTCGGGTCTACAATTATCCTGTAGCCCGCCTTCCTTATCGCTTCTCCGCATTTATATGAATCCGTACTGTAGTACTGTGCAAGCTCCGCCCTTATAAGGCAGGCATTGGAAGCCACCGCCTGCGTATCCTGCACTATCTCCGCCCTGTGCATGTAGCCTGAGAAAAACCTGAACATGCCGCAGTATTTGCCGCGCACCTTTCCATTTCCGTCCCTGACATATCCGTTGGAAACTATGCGCCCCGTGGAGTCTATTATCCTGCCGCCCACAGCCCCAATATCCTTCCTTGAAAGATAGGACGCCATAATATTCTCATAGTCTTTATTTAAGGGCTTGAGCCTTTTATCCAGGTAGAGCTTATAATCCCTGTCCCTGGTCTGGTTTATATAGTTTATCCGGTAAAAGCCCAGATGTCCGGTGTGCTCCACGCTTCCGGCTATATTGTTCCTTTGAAGATAGTCCTCCAGAACCCGTCTGCCGCTCTCGTAGGCATACTTCTTGGAAGCGGGATTGGCAGCCGTGGACCCGGAATGTGTCCTCCAGTGATAGAGCACCTTCGGAATATGCTTAACCTTATCCTCTCCCGCTGCCTCTATGCAGCGAAGTATGAAGTCATAGTCCTGGGCTCCGTCATATTCCTTTCTGAAGCCTCCTGCCCTGTCCGCGATTTTTTTGGAAACCGTAAACAGATGACAGATATAATTATTGGACAGGAACATATCCTTATTATAGTCCACCTTCCTGTTGGGGCAGAAGTACATATTCTTATCCCCGTCGAATTTATCCTCGTCGGTATATATGACCTCGGCACCGTCGCGGATAGCAAGTGCGACCTCCATCAGCGCGTCGCGCTCTATAAAATCATCGTGGTCTATAAAAGAAAGATATTTCCCCGTTGCCAGAGCAAGAGCCTCATTTGTATTCTCCGATATGCCCCTGTTTTGCTCAAGCCTCTTATATACTATCCGCTCATCCTTAAATTCCCTGACTACATTCTCGACTATGGCATTTTCCGAGCCGTCGGCTATTATAAGCTCCAGATTTTTATATGTCTGCCGCAGCACAGAAAGGATCATCATCCTTAAGTACTCGGGCTCCGTATCATAGGCAGGAACGATCACCGAAAACTTAAAGTCTCCCTCTCTTGTATTCCTGCGCTCCCTGTTGTAAAACGATACGTTTCTTTTCGACATTTTCTTGTGATACAGGGTATTATAGATCGAATCCGATCTTTTCTGCTGCAGCGCCTCAATAAAGCGGCAGAAAGACCGCAGCAGCCCGTTTCTCCTGTAAAACCCCAGATATCTGTAGCCTATGTTTTTTATCTTACCCATTTCTCACTTCATCCAAAATATCTATTGCATTGAGCACAAAGGCAGCCACCTTATTGGGTCTGTCCTGGTGCAAAGGCAGCATCGAAAGGAAGAGGGAACACTCAAAAAGCCTTACAAATGTAAAATCAAATCCCGCCGCCTTCACAAATTCCTTGAAAATTTCCACATATACCCCGTTATCGCCGTCAACCTTAAGCTTAAGCGACATATCCTCACCCAGTACTATCTCATAGAGCGCCGAATTTATAAAGTCGTAGCTTCCGCAGATAGAATGGGATAATTTTGCTATATCATAATAAGGGTCTGTATAAAGCCCCTCCTCATCCAGGGCTCCCTTGGGATCGATGAGCCTTATCATATCTGCGTCGCTTTGATACAGGATATTCGAAAAGCAAAGATCTCCGTGTCCCACAGCCTCGCAGGTCTCCCCTCCAAGCCTGCCTATCAGCTTCTCGTATACAGCCTTATAGTCGTCGAATATCTCTGATACAGAGCCGTACCTAGTCCCCGAGGCTATAAGCGAATCTATCCTTTCGGCTATCCGGGTCTTATAAAAATCGGCAATGCGCTTCTCTGGCTTTTCTATGTAAAGCTTCCTTTTTAACCCGAAATATCTCTCCCTGCTCACTTCCCTCTTCTGCCTGGCAGCGACAAAGCGGAACAGTTTTTTTAATATCTGCCTGAACTCCCGCTCATCTATTGAGCCATGGACATATCTGATCGCAAGATCCGAAGCGTGCATCCGCTCCATGGTATAGGAGGCGGTATCTCCCTCCTGCCTGAAATCATAGGGCTGGACGAACCAGCTTTTCATCCTCTCCGGAAGCAGCCTGTAAAACTCATACTCCGCCCTGATCTTTTCCCTGTCCGTGGACTTTTTGACCACTTCAAACTCGTCCCCGTCCAGAGAGTTAAAAAACCTTGCCTCGAAGCCTCCTGTTATATAGGTCAGAAAAGCGTCTTTACCGGAGATATCGTAAAATGCCTTACAGCTTATCTCCTTAAGCTCTCCGGCGTAACTGCGAAGCTCCTGAACAGAGCCCGTCTCAGCAAGGCGCCTCTCCCACTCGCCGACGCTTTCAAAAACTATGGCGGCTACGGCTGAACCTGCCTTTACCTGATAGCAACTGTTTGAATACATTACCTTCTGCCTTAACAGCTCGTATTCCTGCTTATCCTCAACAATGGCAGAGGAAAACAGATGAAGCACCCGCGCCGAGGGACTTATCCTCCCTATATGAGGAAGCTCATCTCCTTCCAGAACGACAAAAACCCCTTCGGAAAGCTCTTTCATTCTCTCCGAAAGCCTCTTCCTCTTATATATTATCGAGCCAAAGCTTTTTTCACCCGTGATCTGCCTGACCCCTGCCTCCGGCAGGCATCTGTCGTCATACACGGTCAGGATTTGCTGCATTTCTTTCTCCTGCCTTAAATACCCACATTATACAAAAAACAACTGTCACAGCTGCAAAGATCGCTATACCCGTGGCATTGTAGCGGATCGCCATACTATCCGAGCTTCCCGCCAGCAATGAATTTATATATCTTCCAAAGTCCTCCATGGCAAAGCTGCTGCCAGCCATTTCATAAAACCCTCTTAAAGCCATAAACTCCGCCGCCCATCCCAGGAAGCTGGCAATCAGCATCAGCGGTGCACGACCCTTTATAAGACCGCCGGTAAAATCGTGCCACTCCTTTATCACCTCAAGAAAGCCCAGCATATTAACCGAACGCTTTGTACGCCTGTACATTATAATATATTCATTGAGATAACGGTAGGACTGAGGTATGCTGAAATAGACAAGCGCCAGCACAAGCAGTGCTAGAAAGAGGAGCAGCGGAACAAAGTCTATCCTTCCGTTATACATCAGCCCGAAGGGAATGATTATGACCAGCAGGGCGACCGTATCGAAATACCTGTCCACACAGACACTTAAAAACGAAGTGGCTGCGTGCGGGGACTTCTCAGACTTCGAGGTAACATGGTGTACCGCCGCAAAGCGATAGAGCTCTCCCAGCTTAAAAGGGATCGCAAGGTTTACAAGGGTAGTCCTTGCGTATAAGAACAGATACCGTCTTAAGGGAATATCCCGCTCGAGCAGCACCAGATAAAATCTTGCCGCCTTGAACATGTGCGCCAGTGCGAAGAAAAGCAGGAACGGCACCGCCCCCTTAAGGTTATCCGTTAAGAGGCTCATACCTCGTCCGCTCCGTAGTCATCTATCGGCTTATCTCTGTATTCCCTGCATATAGCCTCGTTGTCGGAAAAATATTCCCACAGCATCTTAAGCACCTTTATCGCCTGGCTCCCCAGCTTTACATTCGAAACCTGGTCACTCTCCGACCAGCTTACCGGGTAATACCTCTCGTGATGGTTATAGTATTCCAACGCCATGACCATGCAGTAATTAAAGGTCAGATTGTCGGGGAACTTATGATAAAAATTATTCTCCAGCATCTTTGTGCTGTACATATTGAGTCCGGAGCCCAGGTCGAAAACCCGTCTGCCCGTAACAGCGGCAAAAAGGAAATCATAGACTATATTCCCTATCGTCCTTATTCCCGAGTAGCCTTTAAGCCTGGACCCTCTCATGAACCTTGCTCCCAGAACGCAGTCATATTTCCTGTATATCCTGCGCTTCAGCATCGGAATAAAGTCCCGTATATTGCCCTGATCGTCGCCATGCAGTACCACCACGTAGTCAAAGCCGAAATCCAGCGCATATTTAAACGCTACCTTGTGAGAACCCCCAAGCCCGTAGTTTTCATGATTCCTTAAAATATGTATATTAAGCTCCGGATTGCTTTCCTTAAAGCTTCGAACCACCTCTTCCGTAGCATCCGTGCTCCTGTTATTAACGACAATTATACGTTCAAAATAACCGGAGGGCTCGCCCTTTAAGGACTCCAGCACCCTGACTATCTGCTTTTCGCAGTTATACGCCGGTATAAATAATAAGATCCTGTCCTGCATTTTTCCCTCCGTAACCGTAACCTTAGCCTTTTATGCCGATTAGTCCTTCTTTTCTATGAATATCTTTCTTGTGATAAAATTATATACCATAACAATGCCCGTGGCGATTATCTTGCCTACCCATTCCTTTATATCCCATAAAAATCCTGTCTGCAAAAAGCTTACATGGTCATATATCGCCAGAACGCCAAAGATGATAAGCTCGTTTAATACCAGTCCGATGATGCTAAGAACCGCGAATATGGTAAACTCCTTGCGTCTGTCCATATTTTCATCGTGGGTAAAGACAAAACGCATACTGCTTATATAATTAAAGATCAGTGAAATCGTAAAGCCAAAGAACGCCGCCACAAGCGCAAGGGTCTTTTCATGCTCGGGTGCCACCCGCCCCTTGAATATTAAAAGTATCACCGTATATATGGCAAAGTCTATAAGGAACGAAAGTCCCCCGACCACGGCAAATTTCATGATCTGCGAAAGTAATGACTGTTTCCCGGCTGTTTTCATATCTCCTCACTCTCCCCTTTATACGCCGCATCTATCGTCTTATTAAGGCGGAAGAAATCCTTCAGCGCATTCTTTCCAATCCCGAATATCCTCTTCATATTTATGGAATTAACCCCTCCCTGTCTGGGTCTGAAGGTTATCGGGACAAACTTTATCTTACATTTATGCTTTGTATATATCACCGTAAGCAAAACATTTGTAAGAAAGAAATCCTTCGGCACAAGCCCTATCTTTTTACTTAAGGTCTTTGCACTCATAAGCCTGAACGGCGTATTGGCATCCTTGACCGAAACATGGAAGCATAAAAGCACAACCAGCTTTAAAACCTTGGTCACAAATACCCTTGAAAGACCGTCCTGCCTTTTATTCCTGCAGCCGACCACCATGTCATACTGGCGCCGCATCCTCCAAAAATCGGGAAACTCGGAAGCCCTGGTCTGTCCGTCGCTGTCGGTCTGGAAAACGTAATCCGCCCCCTGCTCCAGGGCGAACCTGTAGCCTGCAAGAATTGTAGCGCCGTGACCGGAATTATCCTGTGTCTTTACTATGAGCTGGGGCTTATTTGCCGCTTCCTTCTCCACGGTCTTTAATGTCCTGTCCCGGCTCCCGTCATCTATTATGACCAGTCTGCTCTCTGACCCTGCCATAACCACCATCGGATACCACTCGTCTATGACATCTCTTATGGTCGCTTCCTCATTGTATGCCGGAATTATGATGTAAAGCTTGTCCATTTTTTACCTTTCTGCCGCTCTTTTAGCGGTACGCGAAGAGAAACTCCGAAGGATTTCTCTGATGCGATAATTGCATTGGAGACGCTTTAGCGGCACCAATGCGAGTTTGAAAGTCATGTATCGACATGACTTTCATACTTTCTCAACCCCGAAAGCAAAAAGAATAATGTAAATGCATAGTAAAAAAACGCAGCTGCCATGACCGATGCCGGGCTTTCATGGAAAAATCTCAGACCGAAAAATATGTATAGGAGCAGCAGGGCGTAAAGCCCCTTTAATATCCTGCCTGAGCTGTTTTCCTTTATAAGTCCCGCAGCATTTACCCCTCCATAGACCGCTATAAGCACGAAAAAGTCATAGGTCCTGTGGTAGGTAAAGACCAGGCCCAAAAGAAGCACTGCCGAGAAGAATATTTCATCTCTTCCGTCGGGAAATACAAAGGCAAGTATCACCAGCACCAGCATTACTGCCAGGCTGGCGATCATGGCAGCCCTGCCCCCGCCGAGCATTGCCCCTATATCCAGGCTTCCCTCTCCCGAAAGTGCCATCGATACCTTAAGCGGCTTTATTATCATCTGTAAAACCGGTTCCCCCAGAGAAAGGGCTGCGGCTGCCGTGCCGGCAATATGGGGGATTACCGATATAATGAGCTCCTTCCATCGCCTTTTATACACAAAATAAAGCGCAAGGGGAGCAGTAAGCGTGTACTTAAAATACGAAACCGCAAGCACAAGTCCTGAAATAACCCTAAGCCTTGTACAATCCCGCCCTGCATTTCTGCCGTCCCCGGAGATCAGTACGATACCGGACAGCTCTGAGAGCCAGACAGCTAGAAGGAAAAAGGCAAAGGAAAACAATGTATGCTGTCCCACACCCAGCTGGTTCCTCCACGGAGTTCCGGCTATCATCAGGCAGCTTAGCACCGCAAACATTTTTTTGTCCGTATTCTTAAGAAAGGTTTTTCTCAAAAGGAATATGATCGCTGCGGTGAATAAAAGGTTTAATATGAGCCAGCATATCCTTGCGGCTTTAAAGGGCATGACCGCCACCGGCTCCAGCAGGTACAGAAGGCTCGGAAACTGGTTTGCCTCCATCTTCTGCGGAGCGTCTATACTCTCGTAATATTCATAAAACGGCTCAAGCCCCGCCCTTTTTATTCCCTCGTACCAGGCGTCGGGAAGCGGCTTCTCCCGGCTCAGCTCACTTAAAACGTAAGGGTCTACACCCTTCATAAGTGCGCGTGCCGCATCGTACTGGAAATCCTGAGAATATCTCGCGGCATTCCTTATCCCTGCGAATATGGAGATAACCGCAAGCACGGTCAGCAGGAGCAGCACTAAAAATGCCGCCCTGTTGACCGTACCTGTTTTTTTCTTATCACTCATGCAAGTCTGTCGATTACGTCCTTCTTAAGCGTCTCTAATCTTTCCTGAGCATCCTCCAGCGAGGTTCCCTTAACGCCCATGTAGAACTTTATCTTGGGCTCCGTCCCCGAAGGACGAACGCAGCACCATGAATTATTCTCCAGATCGAAATACAGGACATTGGATTTCGGCAGTCCTGTCTTGCCCTTTTCCCCTGTTTCAAGGTTCAGGGTCGTATCTGCATCATAGTCCCTAAATTCCTTAACCTTGAGGGCTCCGAACTCCTTCGGCGGGTTATTTCTGATCTTCTCCATTATATTCTTTATCTGCTCTGCGCCGTCCACACCCTTTAAGGTAACGGTATGGATGCCCTCTTTATAATATCCGTACTTGTCATATATCCTTATCATCTCATCCCATAAGGTCCTGCCGTGCTTCTTTGCATAGGCTGCGGTCTCCGCAAGGCACATAACCGCTACGATCGCGTCCTTATCCCTGGCATGTGTCCCTACGAGGCAGCCATAGCTCTCTTCAAAGCCGAAGACGTACTCGTTGGAATGATTCTGTTCAAAAAGCTTGATCTGCTCGCCTATATACTTGAACCCGGTAAGCACCTCGATAAGCTTAAGACCGTAGTCCTCTGCCACAGGATCGGCGAGATTTGTTGTAACTATAGTCTTGACGAAAGCACCGTTCTTAGGCAGCTTACCCATGGCTGCGAGCTCCCTTATCCTGTACTCCGCTATGAGCATGCCGGACATATTTCCGGTAAAGCACTGATACTCTCCGGTATTGCCGTCGATGGAATAAACTCCCAGCCTGTCCGCGTCGGGGTCGGTAGCCATAACTATATCCGCTCCCTTCTCCTTTGCAAGCCTCAGGGCATACTCAAAGGCCTTGGGGTCCTCGGGATTGGGATAGTCAAGGGTCGTAAACTTCGGATCCGGCTCCTCCTGCTCGGGAACCACATACACATTCTTAAAGCCCAGCTCCTTAAGTATCCTCTGTACCGGAACATTGCCCGTTCCGTGGAAGGGTGTATAAACTATCTTGATATCATTTGCCATCTCCTCGATTATCTCGGGATGGATGATCAGCTTCTTTAACTCCGCGATATACTTGTCGTCGATCTCCTTGCCTATGACCTCATAAAGTCCCTTCGCCTTTGCCTCTTCAATATCCATCGTCTTTGCGTTGGAATAATCGCCGACTGCGTTAACCTCATCTATTATTGCCTTGTCACGGGGAGCAGCCACCTGTGCGCCGTCCTCCCAGTATACCTTGTAGCCGTTATATTCGGGCGGATTATGGCTTGCCGTAACCACGATGCCTGCCGTACATCCCAGTGTCCTAAGAGCGAATGAAAGCTCCGGTGTAGGACGGAGGCTGTCAAAAACATAGGCTTTTATCCCGTTTGCAGCCAGGCACAGCGCCGCAACATCCGCAAATTCAGGACTCATGAAACGGCAGTCATAGGCGATGGCAACTCCCTTTGCCTGGGTTCCCTCTTTAAGAATGAAATTCGCAAGACCCTGTGATGCCCTCCTTACTGTATAGACATTCATCCTGTTCGAGCCGGCGCCGATAACGCCTCTTAACCCGCCGGTACCAAATTCGAGATCCTTGTAAAACCTGTCCTCGATCTCCTTCTCGTTACCGCGGATGCCTTCCAGCTCCTTCTTTGTCTGTGCATCAAAGTACGGATCATTTAACCAATACTCATAAGCTTTCATATAGTCCATAGCAATATACACCCCCTGTATTTCATTATAGGAAAAGATTTATGGTATTATAACACAAATAGGTCTAATCCGAAACCATCGCAACGTTGGTTTCCAGCCTGTAATTGCTGTAATCCAGAGAAAAATTCGGATTGTAATACGGATCGCCCTGCTCCAGCTCCTTCTTCCATCTGCTCCTGAACCTCTCCGCCTCCTCATCGTAGCGCTTTGAGCGCGCTTCGGAGGAGCCGTCCGTATCGTTCCCCCTCGAAGCCGACTCGTAGTGGAAAAGCTCCGCAAAGGGAGTAAAGATATTGAGTCTCCCCTTCTGCCTGAGCCTGAGGCAGAAATCCACGTCGTTTAAGGCGACCGCAAAGGACTCGTCCAGTCCCCCGGCCTCGTCAAAGTCCTTCCGGCTCACCATAAGGCAGGCTCCCGTGACCGCTGATACATCCTGCGCATACCAGAGCCTCCCCATATATCCCAGGTTATCCTTGGACAGCCTGTAATGCGTATGCCCCGCAGTCCTGTGGGCGCCGAGCCCTATCACTATTCCGGCATGCTGTATCGAATAATCCTCGTAGTAGAGCTTGCAGCCCACCGCCCCTACATCCTCCCTCTGGGCGAACATCAGGAGCTCTTCGAGCCAGTCCCTCGTAATGACCTCAGTATCGTTATTTAATAACAGTAGATATTCTCCGCTGGAATTTGCTGCACCGAAGTTGATGAGCTTTGAAAAGTTAAAGCCCTCACCCTTTGCAGCCTCATACGTTACGACCTTGACCACCGGAGCCTTTTTAAGCTCCTCATAGTACTGGAATGTCTTCTCATCAGTGCTGTTATTTTCAACCACAACTATCTCGTAATTGTCGTAAGACGACCTTGTGATTATGGAATCCACACACCTCTTAAGGTCGCCGGCATGGTCGCAGCTAGGAATTATGATGCTGATTTTTGCCTTCTCCTTAAGTGCATACCTTATCCTGAATATAGTTGCGAAAGCCTTGGTGCTTTCTATCTCAAAGCCCTCAAAGCCCTTTGACTCAAGGTAGGAACCCACGGCTCTTTTAGCCGCTTCTATCGCATAGGTCTTGGCATTGATGTCCGCCGCGGTAGAGCCCTCATGGCTTCTCCAGTAATACAGTATCTTTGGTACATGTTCTATCCGCTTTGCCCTCGCGGTAAGTCTTAAGATCATATCGTGATCCTGCGCCCCGTCACATTCACTCCTGAACGGTCCCGCCTCCTCGGCAAGGCTCTTCTTAAATACCGAAAAGTGGCATATATAATTGTTCGCGCAGAGGTTATCTATGGCAAATTCCGGTTTAAAATGCAGTGTTATCATATTGTTTATCGACTCACCCCGGAAGGTGGCTTCGTCACAGTATATAAAATCCGCCCCCGTCTCTTCTATTCGCTGCATGTAATAAAAGAGCGCACAGGGATGGAGCAGGTCGTCGTGATCGCATAACCCAATATAATCGCCCTCGACCATTTCATAACACTCGTTCGTATTTCCCGATATGCCCTGGTTTTTTATCTTCTTATACGCTATCCTGCTCTTTCCCGTCGGGCTAATCCCTGCATCCTTATCTATGTACTCCCTAACTATCCTCCCCACCTCCGGATGTTCATCGTCGGAACCGTCAGACAGTACCAGCTGCCACCCGGAATATGTCTGGGCTGTTACGCTCTCTATCATCTCCCTCAGGTATTTCTCGGGTGTGTTGTAGAGCGGGACGAGGATAGAAAAAATATGCTCCTCGCTGAATTTATGATTTTCCTGAGCCTTTCTGGTCTCCTCGTCGGGAAGCGACCGGGTGCCGTAGCGCTTATAGGCGCTCATCTCCACCCTCTTGGACTTAAGCTTCTCTATCACATTGCGGAGATTCCCGTATCTCTTCACCCTGATAAATGCGTTTTTAAGCCTCGCCCACATATTCCTGAAAGGCTTTATCAGCTTAAACATAAACGAGCTCTTAAGGGTGTCTATCTTCCTGTGAAGCTCGGCATTTTCCTCCTCAACGCGAACGAGCTCCCTGGTAAGCTCCTCTCTCTTCTTTACTTCGCTCTCGTACAGATCCTTATAATAATTTTCAAGCCCTAGACCGTCTCTATCCGGCATATATCCTCCCGGCAATAGCCTTTGTTGGTTTTATTTTTAATAAGTGCGAGCGCAACGGTATATACCCCCTCTTTAAGCTCGCTCGAAATTATCTTAGCCTCAAATCCTGACAGGTATAAACCCTTTCTGCTGAATACCTCCGGAACGTCCTCCCGGTAGGTATCGTATGCCTTGACCCGGTAGACCTTATCCCCCTGCTTTAAAAGAAGCCTCTTCTCGTAATCATACCCCTTGGAGCCGTCTATAAACGCCCAGCCCTTTATGTCATAGAAATTCCCGTTGCCGTATTCGTCATTTAGCTCATAGCCGCAGTAATCGAGAGAGTACTTAAGCTTTCCTCCCTCCCCCTGCGAAACCTTGAGATTGTATTTTTCGTTTATCTCCTCTACCCCGCTTAAGGGTATATCCTTACCCGGAAGCCTCGCCCTTATGGTGTAGTCCAGCTCCGTATCCGTAAGGTTCGGAGAATAAAAGGGGTCTCCGGTTCTTAAGAAATCCCCGAAGTGGCTGTAAAACATCCTTCTTTCCCCTAAAAGCCTCTCCGTGGCATTTCTCGAGGCAAGGTCATTGCCCCTGCTGGCACCCTCATGATGGATAAGGTACACACTGTTCAGGCATACATTGTAGTAGCCCTGTACCAGAAGCCTTACGCACAGCTCAGTGTCCGTATAGCCCACCGCATATGCCTCGTCGAAGCCTCTTAAGACCTCGAACAGCTCCCGCCTTAGCATGAGACAGGCTCCCGTCACCGAAAAAACGTTGATGTCCCGGACGTTTACACCGTGATAATACTCCTCCTCGTCGGAATAGCCGTTGAGCTTATGGGACGGACCGCTTTTAAGCAGGGTCACTCCCACATGCTGAATACTTATCTCATCGGGATACAGAAGCTTTACCCCTACCACCCCCACATGCTCCCTTCCGGCAGTGTCCATCATCTTGCGCAGAAAAAAAGTTCCCTCGGGGATTTCAATATCATCATTTAAAAACAGAAGATATTTATTGTCCGGGAACTTCTCCTTCATGACCGATGCCCCGAGGTTATTGAGCCTTGAATATACAAATTCAGACTTCTCATAAATGTATTTAAAATTAAGCTTTTTCCCTAAAGCTTCAAGAAGTATGCGGTTTTCATCGCTGCTTCCGTTATCGACTACGCCGATATTTATCCGAAGCCCCTCAGCCTTTTCACTCTCCCTTAAACCCTCGATGCACTTCTTTAAAAGGTCGGGATTGTCCTTGGATAAAATAACGCACGATACCTGCTCAGTCTCCTCCGTGATGCTGTCATCTTTAAATGAAAGCGCGCCGCTTTCCTCTCCATATTCGGTATCTTCGTATTCGATATCTCCCTCTACATAGGTATGGTAGAGCACCTGGGGAATATGCAGTACCTCCTTCGCCTCAAGCAGGCACTCCCTTAAAAATTCGGCGCTCCCATAGCTGAATTTTTCCGAGCGGCTGTTCCCCGATATCTCGGCATCAGCCTTTTCCCCATAGGCTATGCCGTTCTTTGCAGCTATCCTCTCTGCCAGCTCATGGGAAATAAGGGTCAGTCCCCCGGGATAATAAAAGCTTCTTAACGTATCAGGCGAGAAATCCGGCTTAAAAAAAGGAGCCCTTCTTCGCTTGTTTAAAACCCCTCTTCCAGTAAACCGCCTCAATGCCTCCGCCATTCCTCCCGATTGGGTGGTATCTATGACATCCTCATCGAAATAGACGGCGTCATATTTAATCCCTGCCAGCTCCTTCTTAACCCTCTGGGCAAAACCGTTTGCCCTCACTCCCTCCTTCAGCTCAAAGAACTCGTACAACCCCTCCAGCTCCTCCAGTGCCTCCTGCTCTCCCTTAAGACCTGCACTGTGGGCATAGCCGCGCGGCTCGTTTTCCTCTATCCAATATCTGTACGTATTGGCGTACATATCAATGCTTTCAAGATACTCGCGTCTGTTCATGGCGTATGTCTACAGCTTGACCCTGCTGTATTTCAGCTCCTCCTCGCGTCTGATCCTGGCCTTTAGGCTCTTCTCCCTGTCCCGCTTTTCCTTTACAAGAGAATTTATAGCTCCGGCAAACTTCTCCTCCAGCACGCCTATCTCATAAACCATAGACACCCTGTTTCCCGCCCAGGTATTGCTTACAAGAAACTGGGGATCGGAAGTATCAAAATAAACAACCCCGTCGTCGAACACACTGCCGTTAGTCAGGACTGCTGCGTCCTTCCCGTTTACAGTAAAGCTCAACACCTTTATCATACACGGATAATCTGTCGGGTCTATCCTGAGAGCCACGCAGTTCTTCGGGATTATGACCTCAAAGCTTACAATATCCCCGTTCTCAAGGTCGGCATTTATATACCTTGTATTGTCCTCGTCAAAGCCTCCGCCGAAATCCAGATAAAGCTTTACCCTTTCGGGACGCTTTACAAGTCCTCCAAGGCGCACCGCCCTTTCCCTCGGTATGTTGTTCTTGCCAAAAATGGAATTTAGCGTAACAAGCGTGAAGCGGTCGCCGGAAATATACCTTTGAAAGGTCTGCTCCATCCTGTTGAATATAGCCCTTTCCTCTTTGGTAATCTCCGCCATCTGATATGGGTCGAGCTCTCCGAAAGCATTTTCTCCCGCAGTTTTTAAATAGTAATGTATTGCCCTGTACAGGACATATTTGACCGGTATAGGAAAATCGAAGGTCCACTCATAATCAATTACATTCCAGCTGTTATTTATTATGATGTTGGAAAAGATGAGGTCTATATTCGTCACGCTCATGCAAAGCTCTCCTGCGGGAAGCTTAACGGCTCCGAATACCCTCCTAAATTCCTGTGTTTCGACATATTCCTCATCCGCCAGATATTTCAGGGTATCAATATATTTACGGAGCATTATCCCTGCTCCCTCCAGATTCCTGACCTCTATCAGCCCGTCAAATGCCTCCGCAAGGTTTTTCCCCTCGAGATACTCAAATTCCAGTCCCTTGAAATTTCCTGCCTCGTCATTGATGATCCTGCAGGTATTGGGCTCCAGGTCAGTGTCCGCATAGAGTGTTCTCTGGCTTAGATAGTGCGCCTGCATGACCTTAAGATGCTGCACTGCCTCGTCGCTGTAGGGATATTTCATGACCCGTCTGTCCCCTAAGAGACCCTCCACTATATCCGTTCTGATGGCAAACTTAAGATCCCTCTCATTTGAATGTTTCGAATAGAGAACCTTTACCCCGCTCTTAACGAGCGCTCCATTGACGGCATCGCTGCCTGCACCCATTTCCACGAGGAAGGAATTTGAAAATTCGCCGAACATCCCGCTGTCAGCGGCGGAATCCAGAGCATCGTTTTCCGAAAAAAGCCTGAGCCGCTCACTGTCGAAATTAAACCCGTATTCTGTCAGCTCTCCCTTAAAGGGCAGCCTCTCATCAGAATAGATGCTTATCGGAAGCTTATAATCAGGATAGGGATACATGAATCTGACGGACAGACCGTTTCTTTGCGCCAGCTCCATAAGCTCCTTTTTGGAAAAGGTGCGTACCCTGCCGGTATCCCTGTAGCCCTCTATCCCGTCATAATATCCCCCGGTATGGTCCTCCTTCGCCCCCGCGAAGTACTTCATCCCGTATTTATTCTCTATGGCGGCTATTATCCTGCCCTCTTCGGCAAGCCTCTCCCGGAGTATCTCAAGCATCCTGTCAAAGGGGTATTCATCGTCTATGTACAGACCAGAGTATTCTAATACACCAATGAGAAGTATATAGTCATACTTGTCCTGCAATCTTTTTTCTATATCCTGAAAATTCCCGACCTTTATCTCCAGGTTGTCGTAGTTGTTGCGAACCGCATTGATAATGCTTCTCCTCTTGGAAAGCTCTATTGAAGTGACATGTCCTGCCTTTCTCGCGAGTGCACCGCTTATGGCTCCGCAGCCCGCCCCTACCTCAAGCACGCTGTCATTTTTTGTGATGGGTAGAAAGTCTACGATATTCTCCCTTATATGAGAAAGATGATATAGGAGATTCCAGCTTCCCCTCTCGGCTATTACGCGGTTATATTCCTTCGCATCCTTTGTACGCACGATCCGGAGCAGCTCGTCCTCTGCAGCGCCCTCGCTGTAAAGATCGCGCCCGGAATAGGAGCTTAGATCCAGTATGACCTTATCTATCTTCTTTTTTTCTTTTCCAACTCTTTTAACTCTGTTTGTCATTTAAGGACTTGTCCTTTTCTATTATGACCTCGCTCCCGCAGTCGTAGTATCCCACCGTATCATGCGAGGAAACCACAGTAATGTTAAATATATCGTACATCCGGCTGTAGACCGTAAACTCTCCGTTCCTGTAGCCTGTCACTCCGAGGGATATAAGATATTCCCCGCCCTGCAGGCTCATATCCTGGGTAAAGGTGACATTCAATATGTCGCCCGCCTCCGGAGTACCCGTATCGAGCTTCTCGAACATGGTATTCGTCCCAGTGATCTCCACGCCGAGCCTGTTCTTAAATGAAAGAGCTATTATCGGCTCGCTGACCTTTTCTTTAAAAGCCACCTTGACCCTGACCGTAAAGCTGTCTCCCTTTATTATCGTATTGGTTATGGCTCCGCTGTTATCTACGCAGCAAAAATCAATGATGTCCGCCATACCGTTTCCGTATACGTCGGCTGAAGGATTTAATACCATCCTGTCCTGCCACTTTACTGCCGCCGCTGCCTTCTCCGGGCTGCCCGGGGCATGTCCCTTTACGATAAGCTCGCTCCTGTCAGAATCTAGCTGGTGTACCAGCACCTTCTTGTACATGTCGATCATGTCCTTGGGCGAGCCTTCGGCAAGCTTAACTCCCTTGTCCAGGAGCACCACTCTGTCGCAGTACTTATTTATACTTGAAAGATCATGACTTACAAAAATAATGGTCTTTCCCTGACTCTTAAATTCCTCGAATTTATGGTAGCACTTATTCTGGAAAAATACATCCCCCACCGAAAGCGCCTCATCCACTATCAGTATCTCCGGATCTATATTTATCGCCACAGCAAAGGCAAGGCGCACAAACATACCGCTTGAATAGGTCTTGACCTTCTGATGTACAAATTCCCCTATATCCGCAAATTCAAGTATCTTATCCAGCCGGGAATCTATCTCTGCCTTGGAAAAGCCTATCATCGTACCGTTAAGATAGATATTCTCTATACCGGTAAACTCCATGTTAAAGCCCGCCCCAAGCTCCAGGAGCGCGGAGATGCGCCCGTTGATGTTCACCTTGCCGGACGTTGGATTTAACACTCCGGTAATGATCTTTAATAAGGTGGATTTGCCGGAACCGTTCGTTCCTATTATCCCGACTGTCTCTCCCCTTTTAACCTGCAGCGAAACATCTCTTAAGGCATAATGCTCCTTATAAAGCTTCCTGTTGCGCGAAAACCCAAGAGCCTCCTTCAGCCTGTCCCTCAAACGGTCGTAGAGCTTATATACTTTATTCAGTTTATCGACGTTTATAACAACATCTTCCATAAACCCTTTATCCTTATCAGAGCACATCTGCGAAATGCACCTTGAGCCTCTTAAATATCAGGGCGCCGAATATGAACATAAATACCGTAAATATCCAGAAATATGCCGTGGAATAAAAATGCTCCCAAAACCACATCTTATCCAGAAGCGACATCCTGAAGCCGTCAACGATGTAGTAGACGGGATTTAGCTTAAACAGGAAATACCATGGCTTTTGCAGATATTCTAAATGCCACATTATCGGAGTGACCCAGACTCCCACCTGCATCATTATTCCTATTATCTGCCCGAGGTCCCGTATGAACACTACTATTGAGCAGGTCACATAGCTCATCCCCAGCACCAGTAAAAACGCGCATAAGGAAAAGTACGGCAGCTGCAGCCAGTACAGATTCGGATAATAGCCGTTTAATATCAGCAGCACCAGTGTGACCAGACACAAAAATATATGGATGAAAAAGGAGGACAGCACTTTGATGATCGGCAGTATACTTATCTTAAATACCACCTTCTTTACAAGATAATCATAGGTTAAGAGCGCACTGGTTCCCTGACCCCAGGCATCCGAAAAGAAAAACCAGGGAACGATGCCGCAGATCAGCCAGAGCACAAAGGGATAGCTCGTATCTCCCGTCATATCGGTTCTTCCGCCCACGGTAAATACGAACCAGTATACCAGAACAGTTACCACCGGCTGCACAAAGGCCCATACTATTCCGAGATACGACCCGGCGTACTTTGACTTAAAATCATTCTTCGCAAGCCTCCAGATGAGCTCCCTGTTTTGCCAGAGCTCCTGCGGCAGCAAAACTATCCTGTCGTAGCCGTAGGCAAAGCCGAGGTATGCCGCGTCAAAAAGACAGCAGGAGATGATCTTTTTTATGACCTCCTGCACAGGATCCGCCAGCGGATTGTGATGAAAGATAATATAGAAATTAGCTGCAATCAGTATAAAGAGCAACAGCAGCAATATCCTGCTTTTCTTTTTCATCCTAAGCCTCTATGCCGTGCTCCCGCTTATATTCCTCAAAAGACCCCCAGTTACGATCCCGCTCGTTGACATTATACTCATCCGGCGAAACCTTATCCGACCAGACTATTCCGATAGCGGGGTCATTATAACGAAGTCCCCCGTCGTCTCCCGCATGGTAAAAATCGGTACACTTATAAGCAAACTCCGCTATATCCGAAATTACAAGAAAGCCATGTGCAAAGCCCTTGGGTATATACAGCATCTTTTTATTCTCTGCGCTTAAAATAAGTCCGAACCACTTCCCGAAGGTTTTTGAATCCTCTCTTAGGTCCACTGCTACATCATATACCTCACCGGCTATAACCCTTACGAGCTTGCCCTGGGGATAGTTTTTCTGGAAATGCATCCCCCTGAGCACTCCGCGGGTAGATGAGGACTGGTTATCCTGCACAAAAACCTCGTCTATCCCGGCTTCCTTAAAATCATTATAATTATAGGTCTCCATGAAATACCCGCGCTCATCTCCGTGAACCGCAGGTGTGACCACCTTCAGCCCCTCTATATCGCATGTTTCAACAGTTATCTGTCCCATCCCGTTCTCCATTTCTCATAATGCGTAATTTACATCCAGGTCTACGTTGCCGACAATACCGTCCACACTTCCCCTGGAGGTATACTGCCAGCAGTCACAGGGGAACCCCGGTTCGTTTGCCTTGTATCTTGCAAGCCATAGCTTCCAGTCCCCTAAAGCTTCCCTGTCTATCTTGGATTCATACCAACGTTTATTTAAATATACTCCGGCGGAATATCCCGCACTCTCAAGAGTCCGGCAAAATGCGTTGATGATCTCTGTCCTTGTACCCGGGTCAAGACCGTCCGCCCTTCCCCCCGAACTCTCAACATCCATAAATACCGGCAGCTGCAGCTCATCCGCACCCACAAGCGTTGTGATAGCGCTCGCCTCCTCTACCGCTTCGGTCACGTTTACAGCCTGGGTAAAGAAATAAACACCTATCTTCATCCCCGCTGCCTTCGCCCCTGCCAGATTTTTTACAAAATAAGGATCCACAACCAGAACGCCGGAGGACGAACCCCTGTAGCCAATCCTTATTATAGCAAACTCTATGCCCGATGCGCGGACATCATTCCAGTTGATCTCCTTGTTATATTTAGATACGTCAACTCCTACGCTGCCATTGCCAAGATTGACGCTGTTCTCCACGAAGGGCTCCGTCTCCTCTTTCGCTCTCTCATATACCTCGGTATCCTCCTCCTCGGCGTCTATTTCGTCCTCGGTATAAACCTCCGCCTCAATATTGACCAGCGGAGTATAGCTTATCTCCTCCCGGACTCTTACCCTGACCGGGTCTCCTACCTGCACTCCGTTTTCATTATATAAGCTTACGGCGTATTCTCCGCTTACAAGGTCGGAGGCGTAGATAACTCCGTCCCTGTCATAATCCTCACATTCAAAGCTCTCCTCAGGACCCTCCACCGCCGTAGTAAACGCTTTTCCCGTCACAAGGCTCCCCTCGTCATTAAGGACCAGCATCTTTATATCATGGTCCACACTGGACAACAAAAGGTTTAGATTGTTCGAAGCCCTTTCCGGCTCCGCCTCCTTTTCCTCGGTTTCAAAGCTCGCGAATCCGGGTTCTGCATTGCCGGAGTCTTCTGCGATCTTAGCCTGAGATACCTGCTCTTCGCCAGTGCTGGCGCTCTTCCTGTTTCCGATTATACCCGTATAATATGCCAGAAAAGCCGCTCCGGTCAGCAGTATTATCAGGCTGACCGTTATTATTGTTATCAAAAACTTATAGCGTTTCAACTTTATCTAAATCGGGATCACTGTCCGGCGGACCTTCAGAGCCCGTTGGCTATATCGATAAGATACTGCCCGTAAGCCGTCTTTTTAAGAGGCTCCGACAGCTCCAGCAGCTTGCGTTTGTCGATAAAGCCGCGTTTATACGCGATTTCCTCAATACAGGAGATATATAAGCCCTGTCTTTTCTGGAAGGCAGCCACAAAATCAGCGGCATCCAGAAGCGAATCATGGCTGCCGGTATCGAGCCACGCAAAGCCTCGACCCAGCTTTTCCACATACAGCTTGCCGCGCCTTAAATATTCATTATTTACGCTCGTGATCTCCAGCTCCCCCCTGGCTGAGGGCTTGACATTTCTTGCGATATCGACGACATCATTATCATAAAAGTAAAGACCCGGAACTGCGTAATTTGACTTCGGATGCTCGGGCTTCTCCTCTATGGAGATTGCCCTGTTGTCCTTATCAAAATCCACTACTCCGTAATCTCTGGGATTTTTCACATAATAGCCGAAGATCGTCGCCCCGTCCTCGCGCTCTCCGGCTTCCCTCAATATTCTGGAAAAATCATGACCGTAAAAGATATTGTCTCCCAGCACCATGGCTACCCGGTCACTGCCTATAAAATCCGCTCCGATGATAAACGCCTCCGCAAGCCCGTTGGGATGCGCCTGCTCGGCATAGTTCATATTGAGTCCCAGGTCGCTGCCGTCTCCGAAGAGCTCCTTAAAAGCCGGAAGATCCCTGGGCGTGGATATGATAAGAATATCCCTTATATTTGCAAGCATCAGTATTGACAGAGGATAATAGATCATCGGCTTGTCATATACCGGCATCATCTGCTTTGAAATAGCTTTTGTAAGAGGATATAACCTTGTCCCGCTTCCTCCGGCTAAAATAATACCCTTCATTTTTTATCTCCCCGCGTACATTTTTTCATAATATTTCTGATAGTCTCCGCTGGTCACTCCCTTGAGCCATTCCTCGTTTTCGAGATACCACTTAACCGTGCGCCTTATCCCGTCCTCGAATTTAGTTTCCGGCTCCCAGCCAAGTTCGTTTTTAATCTTGTCGGGGGCAATGGCATACCGCTTATCGTGTCCCTTCCTGTCGGTGACAAAGGTAATAAGCTCATCCTTTACATTGTCCTTTCGCTTATCGCTTTCAGGAAGTATCTCCCTTAAGGTGTCCAGGATGATATGGATTATCTGTATGTTCTGCCTCTCGTTGTGACCGCCTATATTATATTTTTCGCCGATCCTTCCCCCGTTTATTACCATGTCGATGCCCTTCGCGTGGTCTTCGACATACAGCCAGTCACGGACATTCTTGCCGTCGCCGTATACCGGCAGCTGCTTACCCGCAAGGGCATTATTGATTATAAGCGGTATGAGCTTCTCGGGGAACTGAAAGGGTCCGTAATTATTTGAGCAGTTAGTAATAAGAGCCGGGAAGTGGTAAGTATCCACATAGGATTTCACTAAGAAATCTGAAGACGCCTTACTCGCAGAATAAGGACTGTGGGGATCATAGGGCGTTGTTTCATAAAAATAATCCCTGTCATCGGAAAGTGAACCGTAAACCTCGTCGGTGGAAACATGCAAAAAGCGCTTTCCCTCCTTAAAGCCGTCGCCCTGCTCCCATGCCTTCTTTGCCGCATTCAGCATGACGCAGGTTCCGAGCACATTCGTCTCCACAAAAATGCCGGGATTATCTATACTGCGGTCAACATGGCTCTCCGCGGCAAAATTCACCACATAGTCCACGTCTTCCTCTTCAAAGACCTTATTTATTGCCGCAGCGTCCCTGATATCCGCTTTTACAAAACGATAATTATCTCTATCTGCAACCTGTTTTAAATTCTCAAGATTTCCGGCGTAGGTCAATGCATCGACATTGACTATCCTGATCTCATCACCATACTTTCCAAACATATAGTGAATAAAATTAGATCCGATAAAACCGGCTCCCCCTGTCACCAAGTACGTTTTCATTATATCATGCCTCCCTTTCTTTAGCCAGCGCGGCGTACTTTGCCGCATTTTCCCTGTCGCCCATAATTACAAAACAGATATGCAGCCCGATAAACGGAAGGCTGTCCCTGTACTTGCCGTTTAAAAGCGCCTCCGTCTCAAAGGCTGCGTTATAATACCACATGACGGCTTCCTTATAATCTCTTTTGGTCCTGTAGTATTCGCCCAGCTCGAAGGCTACTTCCGAGGGAGTATCATCGCTGGCAAGCGCACGGCTTACTGCTCTCATCATTAGCTCCGTAGAATCCAAAAGCCTTGCTGCCTTGGCAACTACCGCTGCGTCTACCATTACAAGCTCAGGGTCCTGATCGCTGTCCAGACCGGCGCTGAAATACTTTCCGGCTTCGATAAAATCCTCGTCCGTTCCGGCGACGAAGAGCTCCCTCGCATACATTTTTTTAAGCTTTTTGGACAGCCCCTTGTCCCTGTTGATGATCTTTTGGAATATGGCAAAATCCCTGTCCTGATGCTCGCTTGTCGGCATATGCTTTATCTTTATATCGCTGTCAAAGATGACCGGATTTAATCTTACGGACTCATGAAGCGGATCCTCCCATACAAAATTCCTGACCCTCTTATACAGCTTCGGGCGAAGCTCCTCGTCGTAGTTGTAGGTCGTATTGTACATCAGCTGGTTTGTATACCACATCTGTACGATCTCCACCTCCGGCATCATCGC